>JAILNW010000101.1 GCA_024691145.1 Lachnospiraceae bacterium | reverse complement strand
GAATGATGAAAAACTGTACAAAGATATAGTTGTTATTAAACAGGGACAAAAAATCAGCTTTATAGGTTTTATTGACTCTGGCAATAATCTGTATGATGCAATAACAAATAGCATGGTTATAATAGCACAGAAGGATACCATTAAAAATCAGCTAAAGGAATCTATGGAGAAAATACTATTTGGAAATGGAATATATGCAGTGATGTATAATTCACTTGGAAAAAATAATGGGCTGATATATGCATTTAAACCAGATTTGGTCTATGTAATTGAAGATGGTCAGTATATAAGGAAGAACAATATATTAATAGGAGTATATAATGGAATATTATCATCACAGGGTAAGTTTGACATGCTGTTACATAAAGACTGGAATATAAACTAAAATGAGAGACATGGAGGAAGAAAAATGCTATTTTTTAAAAATGTTATAGTTGGAATTGGAAAAGATATTCATTATATTGGAGGGGCTGAAGCACTTCCTGCACCTTTAGAGCCAGAAGAAGAACAAAAAGCTCTTAATGCACTTTCCTTATATGGAGATCAAGAAGCAAAATCACTGCTTGTGGAAAGAAATCTTAGACTGGTTGTATATATTGCAAAAAAATTTGATAATACAGGAATAATGGTTGAAGATCTGATATCAATAGGAACAATTGGTTTAATTAAAGCCATTAATACTTTTAACACAGATAAAAATATTAAACTTGCAACTTACGCGTCAAGATGTATAGAAAATGAGATTCTTATGTATCTTAGAAGAAATAATAAAACGAAACTTGAAGTATCAATAGATGAACCATTAAATGTGGACTGGGATGGCAATGAACTTTTATTATCTGACATTCTTGGCACAGATGAGGATGTAATATATAAAAATATTGAAAATGAAGTAGATAAAAAACTTCTTAAAAAAGCAATGAAAAAACTTTCACCAAGGGAAAGAATAATAGTTGAATTAAGATATGGCATAAATATCCCAGATGGAAAAGAAAAAACACAGAAAGAGGTTGCAAATATGCTTGGAATATCACAATCATATATATCAAGACTGGAAAAAAAGATTATAAAAAGACTGAGAAAAGAAATGATACGATTAGAAACCTCCTGAATATATTATGCAGGGACATAAGTAAAAATACTTATGTCCCGTTTTTTACATTAGGTAGTTTCGCATGATATTTAGTGCATTCTTTTCAATTCTGCTTACCTGAGCCTGGGATATTGATAATTCCTCTGCAACCTCCATCTGCGTTTTGCCAGCGAAAAAACGAAGGTCAATGATATTTTTTTCTTTCTTAGGCAGGGAGTTAACAGCTTCACTTAGAGTTATATTTTCAATCCATATGTCTTCTGAATCAGATTTATCACTTATCTGATCCATAACATATAAAGCCTCGCTGTCATCATTGCTTAAAGGTTCATAAAGTGAAACAGGAAGTCTTACAGCATCAAGGGCATTATATATTGTTTTTTCACTTACCCCCATATCCTTCGCAAATTCTTTTATATCAAAGTTTTTGCCATCTTTACTACTATCCTTTGCCATAATGGTTTTGTAGGCAATATCTCTTAAAGAACGGCTTACACGTATATAATTATTATCCCGCAGATGCCTTCTTAATTCCCCTTGAATCATAGGAACAGCATAGGTAGAAAACTTTACATTAAGGGAAGTATCAAAATTATCAACAGCTTTAATAAGACCTATGCAGCCAATCTGGAATAAGTCATCAAGATTTTCATTCGTGTTATTAAATTTGTGAACAACAGATAAAACAAGCCTTAAATTACCTTTTATAAATAACTCTCTGGCATTAGTGTCACCAGATTTAATTTTCTCTAAAAGTTCTGATTTCTTTTCTTCAGAAAGAACAGGAAGTTTTGATGTGTTAACACCACATATTTCAACCTTCATAAATATCCTCCAACAGTAATGATATATTTAGCATGGACAATCGTCGGAGTTTCTATACTGCCACTTATTTCCACAAAAAAAGTTAAAGGAAAATAATGACAATTAACCACTTGTTTGGTATAATATAAGTGGTGTATTATATACATCTATATAAATTCATATTAGACTGCACTTTGTATCGTAATGTTATGTACAATACATAATGCAATCGGAAAGGGCCTTATGATGAAAAAAGTATACATAATAGGTGCCGGTCCAGCAGGCATAACAGCAGGATATGAGTTGGTGAAGAATAAAGATTATGAGGTTATGATATTAGAAGAGTCTGATGAAATTGGGGGAATTTCAAGGACTGTTAAACATAATGGTAATCGTATGGATATTGGCGGTCACAGATTTTTCTCTAAAGATGAGAGAGTTGTGAAGTGGTGGAATGATATTATGCCATTGCAGGGAAAACCAGCATATGATTATAAAAAACTTAACAGGACAGTTGAATTAAGTAAAGATGGACCTGATCCAGAAAAAGAGGACAGGGTTATGCTTACAAGAAACAGGGTTTCAAGAATTTATTATAAAAAGAAATTTTTTGATTATCCTGTAAAGATGAATTTTAATACTGTTAAGAATATGGGCTTTATAACGACTATTCAATCTGGCTGCAGTTATATGGCTACAAAGGTAAATAAAAGAGAAGAAAACTCTCTTGAGGATTTTTATATTAACAGATTTGGAAAAAAGCTCTATTCCATGTTTTTTGAGGGATATACAGAAAAACTATGGGGAAGACATCCTTCAAAGATATCTGCGGACTGGGGCGCACAAAGAGTTAAAGGACTTTCGGTAAGTGCAATTATTAAGGATATCTGTTCCAAGATAATAGGTACAAGTAACAGAAAAGTTGAAACATCACTTATAGAAGAATTCTCCTATCCAAAGTATGGTCCAGGCCAGCTTTGGGAAACAGCAGCAGAATTATTTGAAAAAAATGGTGGAAAGATATATATAAATTGCAAAGTAGTTAGGCTCGTAAAAGAAGGTAATAATATAACAGGTCTTGTATATGAAAATGATGGAAAAGAGATTACCGTTAATGGTGATATTTTTATTTCATCAATGCCTGTAAAAGATTTGATAGATGATATAGATGATGCACCGGAGAATGTTAAAGAGGTTGCAGCTGGACTTCCATACAGGGATTTTGTAACGGTTGGACTGTTAATTAATAAGTGTAATCTTAAAAATGAGACAAAGATTAGTACACTGAATAATATTGTTCCAGACTGCTGGATATATGTTCAGGATACAGGAGTAAAACTTGGACGTATACAGATATTTAATAACTGGTCACCATATATGGTTGAAAAACCAGAGGAAACAGTCTGGATGGGACTTGAATATTTCTGTACAGAAGGAGATAAATACTGGAATATGTCAGAGGAAGAATGGGTTAAGTTAAGTGTTAAGGAACTTACATCAATGGGAATTATTGATGGAATGGAAGTTGTGCTTGACCATCACAAAGAAACCGTTAAAAAGGCATATCCAGCATATTTTGATACATATAACAGAATAGATGAGGTAATAAATTATCTTGATACTATAGATAATTTATATTGTATAGGAAGAAATGGCCAGCATAGATATAATAATATGGATCATTCAATGGTAACTGCATTTGAGGCAGTTAATAATATTATTAATAATTTGAAGACCAGAGATAACATATGGAATGTTAATACAGAAAAAGAATATCATGAGGAAAAGGAAGGATGACAATATGTTACCTGTATTGTATATGGTAATACCTTGTTATAATGAACAGGAAGTATTACCAATTACATGTGATTTATTTCTTAATGAATTAAAAAAATTGGTTGCAAATGGTAAGATAAGTAATAAAAGCAGAATTTTATTTGTTAATGACGGAAGTAAAGATTATACATGGAAGATAATATGTGATCTTTCAAAAAAAGACGAACATTATATAGGAATATGCCAAAGCAGAAACAGAGGGCATCAGAATGCTGTTCTTGCAGGTCTTATGGAAGCAAAGGATAAGTGTGACATTACAATATCCATTGACTGCGATGGACAGGACGATATTAATGCCATGGATGATATGGTTGATGAGTATCTTAATGGCTGTGAAATTGTTTATGGAGTAAGAAGCAAAAGAGATACGGATACATGGTTTAAGAGATGGACAGCAGAAAGTTTTTATAAGCTTCTCAATAAAATGGGAGCAGAAGTTGTTTTTAATCATGCTGATTACAGACTTGTATCTGCAAGAGTACTTAAGGAATTTGCTAATTTTGAAGAAGTTAACATATTCCTTAGAGGAATGTTTCCTCTTGTTGGATTTAAAAGCACTAGTGTTTATTATGAGCGTGCAGAACGTATAGCAGGAGAAAGCCATTATCCATTAAAGAAGATGCTGGCACTTGCTTTTGATGGAATTACAAGTCTTAGTGTAAAACCAATAAGAATTATTACTGGATTTGGATCATTTGTATCTGTTTTTAGTTTTATTGGGATTATCTGGGCTATTTTAACACATATATTTACAAATACTGTGCCAGGATGGGCAAGTACAACATGTATTGTATGTTTTGTAGGTGGAATACAGCTTATAAGCCTTGGTATAATAGGAGAATATATTGGTAAGATATATATGGAAACTAAGAAGAGACCAAGATATATTATTAGCGAAAAAACTTTTGATGATGAGCAGGAGAACAAATAATTATGGAATATGACTTTTTGATTGTGGGAAGCGGTCTTTTTGGATCTGTCTTTGCACATGAAGCGACTAATAAAGGGTATAAATGTCTTGTTATAGATAAGAGGGAACATAAAGGTGGTAATATTTATTGCGAGAATGTGGATGGCATTAATGTACATAAATATGGTGCACATATATTTCATACCAATGATGAAGAAGTATGGCAGTATATGAACAGATTTGTCTCATTTAATAATTATATTAATTCACCTATGGCGATTTATAATGATGAGATATATAATCTTCCATTTAACATGAATACTTTTAGCAAAATGTGGGGAATTAAAACCCCGAAAGAGGCCAGAGAGATTATTACAAGACAGATAAAAAAGGCAGGGGTAAAGGAACCTAAGAATCTTGAAGAACAGGCAATTATGCTTGTTGGAACAGATATTTATGAAAAACTTGTAAAAGGTTATACAAAAAAACAATGGGGCAGAGAGTGTAAAGATCTGCCGGCATTTATAATAAAGAGACTGCCTATCAGATACACGTATGACAATAATTATTTTAATGATATTCACCAGGGGATACCAATTGGAGGATATAATGTAATTATTGATAAGTTATTAGAAGGAAGCAACGTAAAACTTAATACAAGTTATGCGGATTTTGTAAAGGATAATAAGGATACTGCAAAGAAAATAATATATACAGGAATGATAGATGAGTTCTATAATTATAAATTTGGAAAGCTTAATTACCGCTCTGTGAGATTTGAAAATATCAGATATGATAATACAGATAATTATCAGGGTTGTGCTGTAGTTAACTACACATCAGATAATGTGCCATACACTAGAATAATAGAACATAAGCACTTTGAATACGGAAAGCAGAATTTTACTATTATTTCAAAGGAATATTCAACAGAATGGCATGATGGAATAGAACCATATTATCCAGTAAATGATGATCATAATAATGAATTATATAATAAGTACTATGAACTGGCCAAGAAAGAAGAGAATATATATTTTGGCGGAAGATTAGGAAATTATAAGTATTATGATATGGATAAAGTTGTAAGATGTGCGCTAGATCTGTGTAAGGAAATTTTGTAAAGGAGAGTAAAATGCATAATTATTCTGTATTAATGGCTGTTTATCATAAAGAAAAACCAGAATATTTTAAACTTAGTATTGAAAGCATGTTAAATCAGACTGTTAAAACAGATGATTTTGTAATTGTCTGTGATGGAAAGTTAACAGATGAGTTAGATGAAGTAATTGATTTCTTTACAAAACAGTACAGGGACTTATTTAATATAGTGAGAAAAGAAAAGTGCGAGGGACTTGGAAAAGCACTTAATCTGGGTATAACCTGCTGTAAAAATGAGATTATAGCCAGGATGGACAGTGATGATATTGCAAAAAGTAACCGTATGGAAAATCAGCTTGAAATATATGAAAGCATGGATGTTGATATGGTAGGTGCTTCTGTAGAGGAATTTGCAGATACTACGGATAATATTATTGCAATAAGAAAACTGCCTAAGGAACATGATGAAATTTATAAATTTGCAAAGAAAAGGAATCCATTTAACCACCCATGCATGACATTTAAAAAGACAGCTGTTTTAGAGGCAGGAAGTTATATGGACTATCCTCTTTTTGAAGACTATTATTTGTGGGCAAGAATGCTTATGAAAGGGTTTAAGGGATATAATATAGAAGAATCTTTATTATATATGCGCTCCGGAGAGTCTATGTACTTAAGAAGGGGTGGTATTGACTATACAAAGAAGATGTGGAAGTTTAAAACAAAGTTATACAAAGATGGTTTTTATAGCTTTAAAGATTATTTAATCTCGGTTAGTATACATACTGTAGTAAGTCTTATGCCAAATGGACTTAGAAAAACATTTTATAAAAAAGTGCTTAGAAGAAGGTAGTGCATATGCAAATAACAAGAGATGATGTAAAGATACTTGACATAGTAAATAACAGTATAGATAAAGATGATAATCTGATATTTTTTTATTGTGCTGAAGGTTTAAGAGATAATATTAGAGCATTATATTATTATTTTACAGAAAATGAAGTATTTGCTGATTATAAGATAGTATGCTGTATAGATAATCACAAAGAATATAATAAAAATGCACCGAAGAATGTAAGGTTTGTAGGAGGAATAAGAGGCGTATATTATTATTTAAAGGCAAAGTACTGCTTTTATATGGATTTTCCTCTTCCCATAAAACCGGCTAATGACCAGATTATTGTTAATCTTGGTGAGGGAATGCCTGTTAAAAAATGCGGAGCCATGCTTAAGGAGAATGAAGAGATAGATTACATGTTTTTTACCAGCACCATAGCTTCTTCGGAAATGTTTAGTGAACTAATTCAAAATAAATATAATTGCAGGCGCATGCAGGTGCTTCTTTGTGGACAGCCGAAGACAGATGTATTATTTGGTAATAATACACCCAATGATTACAGAATGGTAAAATACAAAGTAAGTATGTTGTTGGATAATGCACAGTACAGCAGACTTTTTGTATGGGGACCATCCTATGAAGACTGGTCTGAGTTTGAACTTATATCTTTTATAGCAAATGGAGAATTAGGAATATTGAATGATGTTCTTATGCAGAATGATGCATTTATGATAATAAAACCAGATTTCAGATGCTATAATGTTAATATTGATAATCTGGAATACGACAGAATAAAGTTTGTATTTGAAGATAATCTTAATGAGATTAATCTTACATATTATGAACTTTTGGCTTCCTGTGATGCATTTATTACAGACTGCGATAATGCTTATTATGACTATATTCTTTTAAACAGGCCAATGGCATTCA
>JAILNW010000326.1 GCA_024691145.1 Lachnospiraceae bacterium | reverse complement strand
AACCGCAGGTCGTGGGTTCAAATCCTACTGCCCCTGTTAAAAGAAGCATTCAGATTGAGTGCTTCTTTTTTTTAAAACTTCTATCATTTTCATAGATTTTTCACACAAATTAATTATAATTATACATAATGATAACTATTTTGGTAAATTTTAGTATAACTATTGATTTATTAAGTATATTTGCGATATACTTAATATATAGGATAGTGTAACTCGTTGGTTTTGATGTTTAACAACGGAGGATATGTTATGAAGAAGAAAAGTATGGGTTTTGGGGTTATCATATCTTTAGTTATGTTATGCATGATGGGGTGTAATAAGAGTGATAATTCTTCAAATGATAAAAGAATAGATACAAAGTCAATTTTGTTTGGTTCTGAAATAACTGAAAGTAATAATCCAGATGAAGATGCTGCAGAATATTTTATTTTGAAAAAGGTAATAAGAAGTGAAGGTGTTCATATTTCCTATCCTGAAATTGAAAATCTTAATAATGGTATAGAAAGTCAGTGGAATAGTATTTTTTTAAATATTGTGCAGGAAATGATAAAAAATAAGGAAAAGGATTGTGAGCTTGAACTGACCTATGAGGTTAAGACATGTTCAAAGGATTTATTATCAATTGTACTTATTGGAACATTAGATGTAAGTGAAGGATCTAGTGAGAAGTATAATATTATTAAAAGCTTCAATATTAATATGAATACAGGCCAGAATATAAGACTATCTAATAATGAAAGTTATGATATAGAGAAAATAGCATACAATATATTTAATGGAACGTCTTATGATATATGCAGTGATGAAGTTTCAAAGGATGATGTGAAAAATTATATTGATGTTTTTTATGAAGATTCAAAAGAATTAGAAGATACTTTAGCAGAACTTGATTATATAGACAGTACAACATATACGACAGGTTATTCATATTATGAAGGTGGCAATTTGTATATATGTTTGGAAGTAAATCATTCACTTGGAGATTATGTAATATTAAGAATAGAGGATTAATATCCTCTATTTTTTTGAAATTTTTACTTGATTTTTTTGGGGGAATTATGTATAATATGTATTAGGCAATGGACAAGGGCGTCACATGCTTGTTTTATGATGCCTTTGTTTTTTTTTATGTTTTTTAAAGGTAATTTGCATAATATATGCATAGCATATATACAACGGTATGCAGTTTATCTTCAAGAAAAGCATCATAATATAAAGCCGATGCCATTGTTTATGTAAATTATATTAAATAAAGGAGATTAGAATCATGGGATATGTTGATGAAGTAATCGAGATGGTTCAGACTAAGAATGCAAATGAACCAGAATTTTTACAGGCAGTAAAAGAAGTTTTAGAGTCTTTAAGACCAGTTGTTGATGCAAATGAGGCACTTTACAGAAGAGAGGCTATTTTAGAGAGACTTGTTGAGCCAGACAGATGCATTAAGTTCAGAGTACCTTGGGTTGATGACAAGGGTAATGTACAGGTTAACATTGGTTACCGTGTACAGTTCAATAACAGCATTGGACCTTACAAGGGTGGTTTAAGACTTCATCCTTCAGTAAATTTAGGAATTATCAAGTTCTTAGGATTTGAGCAGATTTTCAAGAACTCACTTACTAGCCTTCCAATCGGTGGTGGTAAAGGTGGTTCTGATTTCGATCCTAAGGGTAAATCAGATAGAGAAGTTATGGCTTTCTGCAAGAGCTTCATAACTGAATTATATAAATATATCGGAGCAGATACAGACGTTCCAGCTGGTGATATCGGAACAGGTGCAAGAGAAATCGGTTACATGTTCGGACAGTACAAGAGACTTACTGATCTTTATGAAGGAGTTCTTACTGGTAAGGGATTAAGCTACGGCGGATCTTTAGCTAGAACAGAAGCTACTGGATATGGTTTATTATATTTCACAAATGAAATGTTAAAATGCAACAATATCGATATAGCTGGTAAGACTGTAGTAGTTTCAGGTGCTGGTAACGTTGCTATTTATGCAATCCAGAAAGCACAGCAGTTAGGTGCTAAGGTTGTTACTTGTAGTGATTCTACAGGATGGATTTATGATCCAGACGGAATCGATGTTGCTTTACTTAAGGAAGTTAAGGAAGTTAAGAGAGCAAGACTTACTGAGTACAAAGCAGCTAGACCAAACGCTGAATATCATGAAGGTAAGGGTGTATGGACTGTTAAGTGTGATATCGCTCTTCCATGTGCAACTCAGAATGAGTTATTATTAGATGATGCTAAGGCATTAGTTGCTAATGGTGTTATCGCAGTTGCAGAGGGTGCTAACATGCCTACTTCATTAGAGGCTACTGAGTATCTTCAGAAGAACGGAGTATTATTCGCTCCTGGTAAAGCTTCTAACGCTGGTGGTGTTGCAACTTCAGCTCTTGAAATGTCACAGAACAGTGAAAGACTTAGCTGGTCATTCGAAGAAGTTGATAGCAAACTTCAGGGAATTATGGTTAACATCTTCCACAATCTTGATGACGCTGCTAAGAAGTACGGCTTCGAAGGAAACTACGTTGTTGGTGCTAACATCGCAGGATTCGAGAAAGTTGTTAACGCAATGCTCGCTCAGGGTGTTTAATTAGAATTAAAAAAATCCCCTAACCATGCGTGGTTAGGGGATTTTTTATTTAATAAGAAATTTCTTATTAAATAAAAATGCTCCGCAAGGATCGCACTGCGACGGATAGGAAGAATCGCCTTCATAAAATTATATATTCATGTCTTTTCGTATCAGGGAATTAATATATTCATTAACACTTACATTAAGCTCAGAAGCTTTTTTCTTGATAACATCCTTCTGACCTTTGGGAACAAGGATAGTAATGCGGTCGTAATTCTCTTTTGAGAACTTGTTTTTGTAATCGTTAGCATTAAATTTTTCCATATATACCTCCGTAATATTGAAATTTTCATTAAAATTAAATATATTCAAAAACACCTGCATTTATATATTTGTTTCACTATAGTATAAATTAAAAAAATATAGTAGTCAATAAAAATACCGAAAATAAGAGTTTTGTGTACCATAATATTTATCGTAATTTTTGTAGTTAGTATTAAGTCAACATTATTGAATAGGTATTAGAAACTATAACAGAACTCCTTTACTTAGTTGTTTCAGGTTCGTATACAGTACCTACAAACCATATTTCATGCGTATCTTTATCCCTAATTATATACATGTAAGGTTTGTCGAATGTAAGATATATATCATTAGTTTCTAAAGATGTACCACCTAGCTCATAAGATATTATTGCTGTAGTCGCAGCAGCACGTATTCCTTGTTTACTAAACTTAATATCAGCCTTATGAAGAGTTTT
>JAILNW010000259.1 GCA_024691145.1 Lachnospiraceae bacterium | reverse complement strand
AATATACAAGAGAGAATGATGATCATACCTATGTTACAGAAATGGTAGCCCATTGTGAAACGAAAAATACAGAACAGATGGATTATGCAATATTTAAAGATAAGGTTAATGTAAATAATTATTTTATTAATTGTTTAGATTATTAAGTATACAAAACTCCCAGAAACAATTTTGGGAGTTTTATTTTTCTTATTGACTTTATTGTTAGAACATATTATCATTATATTTGGCACTAAACAATGGGTGATGTTTGGGTTTAGATTAATTATTTTAAGGAGATTTTGGTTATGAATTTCAAAAAGTTTATTAACAGGAAGACAGTGATATCATTGTCTTTAGTTGTGCTTATTTCCACAGGTGCATACTTTGGAATTAAGTCAAAAGCAGCTTCTAACAGTTCTACGAACACTGCATATGCAACGGGTTATGAAGAGATGACTGAAGAAGACAGAGAGTGGCTCTATGATAATGCTACAATCGTTGACAGTGCAGAAGATTTCTATGATTTAATGGAAGATGGAGAATTAGATAAGGTCTATAATGATAAGGATGCTAAAGAGGCAGACGAGAAGGATTACGCAGAAGGAAAAACATTAAGAACAGCGGTAGATAACAGTCAGTCCTTATACTTCCCTCCAATTAAGACACAGGGAAGCGTTGGTTCATGCTGTAGTTTTGCTAATGTATATTATCAGTTTACATATACATATAACAAAAGCGTTGAGACAAGATCTAAAGGTGATGAATATTTATATTCTCCTATGTGGACTTATGAACAGGCATATATGAATGCTGCACCTATAACAAGGATACTTATGGAGCAGGGTGCTGTATCATGTAAGTATCTTCCTATTATTGATGATGTAAGCAAATATGAGTCTGGTGAAGTTGCAGAGCATAATTGTCATGCGAATGCAGAGATTCAAAGAGAAGCAAGAAAACACAGAATTAGTGGAATATATATTCTTCCTGATATTCAGGGAAGCGATATAACAGGCCCTGACAGTGAGGAACTTATACCTATAAAGACAGCACTTGATAATGGGGAAGTATTATCATTTACAGCTGAAATTGGTTCATATAATGTTGATACATATAAAATAAAATATGATTCTTCAGATGATAATTTTAAGGATACTTCAAACAAGAAGTATAAAGGAGAATGGATTTGTCCAAGATGTGACAGGGATGGGGAAGGACTTCACCGTATGACACTTGTTGGATATGATGATAACATCTGGGTAGATATTAATCAGAATGGTGTTAAAGAACTTGGTGAGATGGGTGCCTTTAAGATTGCCAATTCATGGGGAACTGACTGGGGTAATAAAGGTTTTATGTGGGTTTCATATGATGCATTAAACCGTCTTTCAAGTGTATCAGCAGATACTAAAGTTCCACTTGGAATAGGTAAATATCCTTTTAAAGAGGTTATGGGATATATTGTTAAAGATAAATATCCAGAGGCTTATGCACAGTTTACAGTAAAAACTGATCATATTGCATCTATAGATTCAGGATATATTATTGCAAGTAATTCTAAGGAAGAGCATGAATATAGAATAAATGTATTTGACATGAAGTTTTATGATTTTACATTTGATGGAACAAGAAAAACAAGCACAGGTACATTTATTTATCCTCTTGATAATGTTGTTGAAGATGTTGATAAAAACTTTGACAGTTATAATTGGAAGTTTAGATTTACTGATACTGCAGATGAATATCCGTTAGAGATAGTAGATGTAAACATTGTAAAGGGAGATAAAATTTATAAGCCTAAACTTCCAGGCAAAGTTAAATGCGATGGTAACACTGTAGATATTGACATGAGTACAATAGCTAACAATGGTTACGAAGGAATTGTTTTAAATTATGAAGGCAAAACTGATGATTACATACATTATTCAGTAAATGGCAAGTGGACAGAAGCGCCAGGTGTTCCTTTAATAAAAATTGGTGATAAATCCATGTTTGTTATAAATAAAAAAACGAGCGACAAGTTTGTTTGCTGTTTTAACGATGGAAAAGGAAACTGGGATAATAATGATACTAAGGACTATACAATAAGTGAAGGTTTTTATAATATTAAAGACAAGAAAGTAAATAAATATGGTTCATCAATTAATGATGCACCATATGAAGCACAGCTTATTGCAGATAGTTACGGACCAGTTACTATAGGAAATACTATAAAGTTATCTGTAGATGAGCTTGGCAATGCCGATG
>JAILNW010000096.1 GCA_024691145.1 Lachnospiraceae bacterium | reverse complement strand
TTTAAGGTACTTAGCTATTTCAATCTCCTCCATGATTTTGTCAAATGTTAATACTGGATCACAGATATCAAGAATATCTGAAATAAACAGTGGTAATCTTGCTTGCTTTGATGTATAATAAATATTGTTATACTTTTTCATGGCAGAATAATTATAACACAAAAATAAGAATCCTTAAAGGAGTATTCCAATAAGGATTCTTTTTTTATAGGACTTTTTTCACAGCCCCTTTGTTATATTAAAGTTCCGAACAGAATTCTACTTTCTTTCCTTCAAGTATCATGTTAGTTGTTCTAACGGCACACATCTTACCACACATAGAGCATGAATGTCTGTCTGCTGGTGGAGTGCTTTCAAAGTAAGCTCTTGCCTTGTCAGGATCCTGAGCAACTTCGAACATGCCTTCCCAGTCAAGTTTGTGACGGGCATCAGACATCTTGTTATCAAGGTCTCTTGCATGAGGAACACCCTTAGCAATGTCAGCAGCGTGAGCAGCAATCTTGCTTGCCATAATACCTTCCTTAACATCATTAACATCAGGAAGTCTAAGATGCTCAGCAGGTGTAACATAGCAAAGGAAGTCAGCACCGCTTGCAGCAGCAATAGCACCACCGATTGCTGAAGTTATATGGTCATATCCAGGGAAAATATCAGTAACAAGTGGTCCAAGTACGTAGAAAGGAGCGTTGTGGCATATTCTCTTTTCAAGCTTCATATTAGCTTCGATTTCATTCATAGCCATATGTCCAGGACCTTCGATCATAACCTGAACATCCTTTTCCCATGCACGTTTAGTTAACGCACCAAGCTCGATTAACTCAGAAATCTGGCCTGCATCAGAACTGTCATCTATACATCCAGGTCTGAGTGCATCACCAAGACTTATAGTAACATCATATTCTCTAAGAATCTCAAGAACCTCATCATAATGCTCATAGAATGGATTCTCATTACCAGTCATCATCATCCATGCAAAAAGAAGAGAACCACCACGAGAAACGATATTCATTCTTCTCTTATCACGCATAAATGCCTCAACAGCACGTCTGTTAATACCTGCGTGAATTGTCATAAAGTCAACACCCTCTTCAGCATGGGCTCTTACAACCTTAAGAAAATCCTCAGCAGTTATATCAAGAAGATCCTTTTCAAGGTATCCTATAGCATCATACATAGGAACAGTACCAATCATGGCAGGTGACTTCTCAACAAGCTTTGTACGGAAAGTGTTAGTTTTACCATAGTTACTAAGATCCATAATAGCCTCAGCACCATACTTAATAGCCATATCAACCTTTTCCATCTCGATATCATAATTCTTAGCATCGCCAGAAATACCAAGGTTTACATTAATCTTAGTACGAAGTCCCATACCGATACCCTCTGGAGAAATTGAAGTATGTCTTACGTTACAAGGTATAGCTATAACACCCTCAGCAACACGCTGTCTAAGAACTTCAACATCCATGTACTCTTTCTTAGCTACGATTTCCATTTCCTTTGTTATAATGCCTTTCTTTGCGGCCTCCATCTGTGTCTTATATTCTCTCATAATTCATATCCTTTCTTTGATATATGTTTTGTTCAATCTACTGCTTAAATGTTCCTGTAAGGTCAAATGAATGCATAAGTGGTCCATCTCCCTTACCTAAATCAAGATTTGCAGCAATAGCCTTAGTTACATAATCTTTTGCACGATTAACAGAATCATAAAGGTTATAACCCTTAGCAAGGTTAGAGGCTATGGCACTTGAAAGTGTACAGCCTGTACCATGTGTATTGTGGTTATTAATTCTTGTACCTTCTAGCCAGTAAAATCCGTCCTTCGTATATAATAAATCAGTGGCATCATTTACATTGTGGCCACCTTTTAGAAGCACGTTACATTTATATGTATCAAACATGCTTTTTGCAGCTTCTAACATATCATCTTTAGTAGTAATTGTCATGCCTGTAAGAACCTCTGCCTCTGGTATATTAGGTGTAATAATTGTAGCAAGAGGGAAAAGTTCTGTTACAACTGTCTTTACAGCCTCATCAGCTATAAGCTTTGAATTACTTGTGGAAACCATAACAGGATCCACAACAACATTAGAAGCCTTGTAAAATCTAAGTCTTTCGGCAATTACTTTAATTAATTCTGTTGAAGAAACCATACCAATCTTAACGGCATCAGGTCTGATATCCTCAAATACCATTGTAATCTGTTCCTTTAAAAATGAAGGTGAAGCTTCTTCAATCATACTTACACCTGTTGTGTTCTGGGCAGTTAAAGCAGTTATTGCACACATTGCATAAACACCATTCATAGTCATGGTTTTAATATCTGCCTGAATACCTGCACCTCCAGAACAGTCACTTCCCGCTATTGATAAAGCTGTTTTCATATGGAATCAATCCTTTCAAGCAGATCCTTTGCTGCTTTAGTTATATCATTTGCTCCAAATATTGCAGAAACCAAAGCATATCCTGCTAAATTCTCGCACTTAATCTCTTTAATATTGTCATAAGTTATGCCGCCAATTGCAACAGCAGGTATAGGCACACTATTTACAATAGAATTAAGCTGCTGGTTGGTAATTCTAATGGCATTTTTCTTTGTTGGTGAAGGGAATACAGCACCTACCCCCATGTAGTTGGCACCACTTTCGTAGGCAATACGTGCCTGCTCTAAAGTTTTAGAGGTTGCACCGATTATAAAATCTTTCCCTGCTTTTTTTCTGATTTCGGAAACAGGGGTATCCTCGATACCTACATGAACACCATCAGCTTTGCTTTCTATAGCTATATCCAGGTTGTCATTAATGATAAGAGGCACATTGTAACTGTGGCATAAATCCCTTATGCTTATGGCTTCAGCTAAGAATTCATCAAAACTTAGATTCTTCTCTCTGAGCTGGACAATTGTTACACCGCCTTCTAATGCTGCTTTTACCTGATCATAAATAGTAGGATAATTAGGGGTAAGGCAGCCTCTGTCAGTAATGGCATATAGCTTTAACATTTCTTTTTGAAATATCATATTTAAATCCCTTTCTGGATATTAAATTTAAGTTTATTAATAAAATCAGTGGGAGAGGGTTTTGTCATAAAATCTCCCATAATGCAGATGCCATTTGCACCAGCATCAATAACGTTCTTTGCATTATTTAACTTAATGCCCCCAAGACCATATACATTTATATTAGCTATGCTGCATATTTCCCTTAAGAAGTCAAGACCTCTTGGAGGAAGTCCTTTTTTGCAGTTTGTCTCAAATATATGGCTTGCAGTTATATAAGTACAGCCCTTTCCCTTAGCTTTAATCAAATCTGATACACTGTGGCAGGAAGCCCCAAGTATGTCAAAATGAGAAAGTTCATTACCACTAAGTTCTAGAAGTCTGTCTAAAGGAAGATGAATAGCTTTGTGATTAAGGCTAAGTGCAACATCTGCAAAGTTATGAAGTATTAAATTAACATTTAAGTTATTGCAAATGTTAATAACTTCCTTTGAAAGATTAAGATATTCACTGGCTGATAAATCCTTTTCCCTTAGTATTATATAATCAGGCTTTGCTAATGCAATCTTTTCTATATGATTAAGATATGTGTTATTTACTTTATTTTCTTCCCATATCTTACGGTTTGTTATGCATATAATCTTACACATAAAGGTAATCATTCAGTACAGGCTGGAGACCTTCACCTGACATGTCACTGTACATCTTGTCAAGGCTTCTTGAATCATCGATTTCAAACTGCTCGTCTCCCTGATTATTGTCTGAATCCTTTCCTGAATATTTACTTTCATGGTCACCGATACCTGTTGAGACACCAGCAGATATCTTGGTAGCACAGATTTTAACGATTCCATTACGGAACTCTGCGCTTTCCCTTGATGAAACTGTAATTCCAACGTATGGAAGGAATATACGGTAAGCACAAAGAATCTGACAAAGCTCAGTTTCATGCACATCAAGTGGATTAATCTTATCATTATTAATAATAGGTCTTAATCTTGGGCAGGAAAGGGACATTTCAGCATGTGGATACTTTCTCTGTAAGTAGTAAACATGAAGGGCACTAGCAAGGGCATCTTTTCTAAAGTCAGATAAACCAAGAAGTGCAGAACATGCAACACCACGCATACCGGCTTTTAAGGCTCTTTCCTGAGCATCAAATCTGTATGGCCATATTCGTTTATGTCCAAGAAGATGTAACTGCTCATATTTTACATTGTCATATGTTTCCTGAAATACTGTAACATAGTCAGCACCGCATTCATGAAGGTACTTGTAATCCTCAGTATTCATAGGATAAACCTCAAGTCCTACCATTCTGAAGTACTTTCTTGCAAGTTTGCAGGCTTCTCCGATGTACTTAACATCACTTTTAGCTCTGCTTTCACCAGTAAGAATAAGGATTTCCTCCATACCGCTTTCTGCAATAACCTTCATCTCATGTTCAATCTGCTCTGCATCAAGCTTCATTCTTCTAATGTGATTGTAGCAGTTAAATCCGCAGTAAACACAGTAGTTTTCACAGTAGTTGGCAATATATAATGGTGTAAACAGATATACTGTATTGCCAAAGTGTTTGCTTGTTTCAAGTCTTGCTTTATTGGCCATTTGCTCTAAAAATGGCTTGGCAGCAGGAGATAAGAGTGCTTTAAAGTCTTCTATAGAACACTTATCATGTGCAAGGGCTGCTTTAACGTCAGCAGCAGTATATACAGAATAATCATATGAATTCATATGTTCCATAACATTACTGCAAATATCAGAATCAATCTGCTCCATATCCGGCATGTACTCCATATGGTTTGTTCTGCAGGATGGATCAGTTTCAACCTGATGTTTTTTCTTAAGAGCTTCTTCTGATAAAAACTCTGAATCAATAAAAAATTGGTTTTCCATTTGTATCACCTAGTTTCTTAAAAATCCTGTAAGAGGATCTGATGAAGAGCCACCTCTTGTAAGAACTCTTCCGATTCCTGCAAGATATGCTTTTCTTCCGGCTTCTATTGCCTGCTTAAATGCAGCAGCCATAAGAGGAAGGTCGTTAGCAGTTGCAAGTGCAGTATTAGCCATAATGGCAGCGGCACCCATTTCCATAGCCTTGCAAGCCTGTGATGGACGGCCGATACCGGCATCTACTATGATAGGAAGATCAATTTCATCAATTAAAATCTGTACAAATTCTTCAGTTGCAAGTCCTCTGTTTGAGCCAATTGGAGAAGCAAGTGGCATAATAGTTGCGGCACCTGCATTTACAAGGTCTCTTGCAACATTAAGGTCTGGATACATATAAGGCATAACAACGAAGCCTTCCTTTGCAAGAATCTCAGTAGCCTTAATTGTTTCCTGATTGTCAGGAAGAAGATACTTGGAATCACGCATAATCTCAACTTTTACAAAGTTTCCACATCCAAGTTCTCTTGCAAGTCTTGCAATTCTTACTGCTTCGTCAGCTGTTCTTGCTCCGCTTGTATTAGGAAGAAGTGTTACACCCTCTGGAATGTAATCCAAGATGTTCTCTTCATCCTTAGTGTTAGCACGTCTTACTGCAAGTGTAATAATCTGTGCACCAGCGTCTTCAACTGCTGATTTAATAAGTTTCATGGAATACTTGCCGGAACCTAATATAAAACGGGAAGTAAACTCGTGTCCGGCAATTACTAATTTGTCATCATTCATGATAATCCTTCTTTCTACATATTGTTCTGAATAATGCGTAATACGGTATGGGCTTCATGGGCTGCGCAAAGCATGACTCTTGGGGCTACAAGGGAAATATTATCATTTACATCACTGATGCCATCTCCACAAAGGTAAAATCTGCTTGTGATTTTTCTTGTAGTTATTATATTAGGGTCATCCATGCCTGCCATACCTGATGCTGATACAAGGTACTTATCTTTAAATGTTGTAAGTACAGTATTATTAAGCATGGCCTTCTGCTCAGCTTTATCAAAGGCCTCGCAAATAATATCAGCATCCTTTAATAATTCATATATATTATCTTCAGTAAGCTTTATATTATGAGTTTCATATGTTGTATATGGTGCTATTTCTAAAAGATTCTCATAAATAGCTTCTGCTTTTGTCATTCCTACCTGGGATGCTTTATACTGTTGCCTGTGGAGGTTAGTTACATCCACTATATCAAAGTCAATAAGTATAAGCTTTCCTATGCCTGCTCTTGCAAGGGAAATGGCTATATTAGAACCAAGTCCTCCAAGTCCGCATATGGCTACAGTAGTTTTTTCAAATTTTTCTGTTAATTCTTTTCCTTGTCTAAGTACAAGGGCATCATGCATATCCTCTTTAGAAGGTACCATATCAGCCACCTCCTACAAAACTTACTACTTCAACAACGTCACCATCATTCAGTGTAGTTTTCTCGTAATCAGTTTTAGGAATAATATTCTCATTAATCTCTACAACTATTCTTTGAAGATTGTAGTTGCTTGAAGACAAGTATTCGGATAATGTCTTTCCTGCAACATCTTCATTTACTCCATTAATTGTAACCATAAGAAGTCTCCTTTCTGGAAGTATTTTTGGATAAAAAATAGAACCACGCAAGGTGGTTCTTATATATAGACATAATTAAAATTCATAAGAATCCCTACGTTGGCATTATCCAAATCAGGTAAACGGTCGAAGGTACACCTTCCTCTCAGCCTGTTAACAAGCTCCCGTAACACAATTTTTATTATAATGTAAACTTAAAGAAAATGCAAGGATAAAAATTAGTACAAAAGATTTTGACTGAAGATTTTTGATTTCGCAATTTCTTTTAAAGGCATAATAGCAATTTTATAAGGTATTTGTTCTTCGAGTAGTTTTATAGTAAGTGTTTCATAATCCTCTTTATAAATCTCATTATCTATTATATCATTTAGCATTTCAGAAACATCAATATTGGGCTGAGATGAAGGACAAATACTTGTTTTAGACCTTTCTACTCTGACGTCTCTTATTAAACGTTCAAAATCCTTTGTTTGCGAAACTAAAGGATATAATTTATAAATATCATAAATGTGTCGAGAATGTTTTTCAACTTTGTTTTGCATATAGTAATCGCAAAGAGCAAAAACTTTGTCTATTAATGTACGATCAATTCCTTGAACTTTCATGGTGAAAAATTCAAGATTGAAAATGGTTAATTGTTCAGGCGCAATTTCAAACAAGAAATCTCCAATATAACTATGAACCGGAAGAAGTACAGTTGGAAATGAACATTCTGCAAAAGATGTTTCTAGTAAAACGGATGTTTGTACAGCGTAATCTAGTTCGAAAATAACTGAAGTATATTCAAGTATATATCTGTTATAACTTCTACGACTTCGGGTTTCATCGATATTGGGAATTCTAAGATTAAGTTCATTGGCAATTGATTTTATAACCTCTTTCAACTTTTTCATCTGCCCTTGTGATAGTTTTCTGTCAATTGTAATATCAATATCTTCTGAAAACCTTTTTATTAAATTATGACATTTAGATAATGAAGTTCCACCTTTAAAAACAATATAATCAAGTTTTGAAGATAAAAGACGAAGGATAATTGTAACATAATAATCTTTCTCAATTATTTCTGGAAGAATTCCATATTTCTCTGCTGCAATATTAATAGCATCTGTAAAATTATCTTTATTCTCATGTAGCCACACAGTTCAACAACCCCACTTTGTACATATTTTTATAAATTTTGTCTGGATAATAGATAAAGTATTCTTTTAACATGTCAAAGCCTAAGTTTTTTGCTTTTAGATAGCCAAGTAATCTGTCAGTTAATTCTGGTCCTTCAAGTTCAGAAATAGAGACTATTTCTCTTAGAAGATCAAGAAATTGCAAAATATCGACATTTTGATTAGTTATTTCAACATAAGGCTTTCTTAATATTACATGAAAATTCCCAACTTTAATGTTTCTATACTCTGTAGTAGCTTTATTAGAACAAATCTCATATACCATTGGAACTTGAGTAGTTAATCCTAATCTGTTAGCAAAACGAATTCCGCAAACATAACCACATATGGAATCACCATCTAATAAAAATTTCTTTTTTATTACTTCATCAATAGACAAAGTTGAAAATGTTTTAAAAAAAGTCTTTTTAGGAATGTAATAAATTCCTGTATCAAATCTTTTTATTCTGCCATCTTCAGTAAGTTTTTTCAATTGTTGTCTAACTGATACATCTTTCATATTAGGTATTGAAAGATTCGAAAGGAAAATTGGTTCGTTTTCATTATAATTATTTATCAAAAAGTTAAATACAGTATCTATTTGAGCCATAACTATTCCTCCTAAAACTACAAATTAGAAAGTAATAACTTCGTTTATGTTATTATAGTATATTATTTGCATCATGTCAACAAAAATAAACGAAATACATTAAAGTGATAAGATTTTTATTGCAAAACACGATAGAATCAAGTATAATCAATAGAAATACAAATTATACAAGGAGGGATTGCATGGATTTTAAAGAAATATTAGAAAGAGAAGAGTACAGCTTTTTAAGGGAAGATAAGCACCTTGGGAATAATATTATCCTTCTGGGGCTGGGAGGAAGCTATTCATATGGTACCAATAATGAAGAAAGTGACTTGGATGTCAGAGGAATTGCCCTTGATAAGAAGTCTGATTTAATTGGTTTTTCAACCTTTGAACAATATACTGATAGCAATACAGATACAACAGTTTATTCATTTAATAAGATAATAAAACTTCTTCTTAACTGCAATCCTAATACTATAGAAATGTTAGGATTAAAGAAAGAACATTACCTGTATTTAAATGAATATGGAAGAGAGTTAATAGATAATTCCCATTTGTTCTTATCTAAAAGGGCTGTGTATACATTTGGAGGATATGCTGACGCACAGCTAAGAAGGCTTGAAAATGCACTTGCAAGGGATAGCTTAGGACAAAGCGATAAAGAACAGCATATATTTAACTCTGTAAAAAATATGATGTATAACTTTAATACAACATACTTTAACTACGACAAAACAAATATAAGAATATATATAGATAAAGCTATTAATCCTGAGTATGATACAGAGATATTTGTAGATGGTGATTTAAGGCATTATCCATTAAGAGATTATAAGGGAATGCTCACAGAAATGCAGAACGTAATTAAAGCATACTCGAAGATTGGAAAGCGTAATAATAAGAAAGATGATAAACATCTTAATAAACATGCAATGCATCTTATAAGATTATTTATGATGGCTATTGATATACTTGAAAAGCAGCAGATTATTACCTATAGGGAAAAAGAACATGATTTGCTTATGAGTATCAGGAATGGTGAGTTCCAAAATAGCGATCATACATTTAACTCTGCATTTTATGATATACTAAAAGAATATGAAGATAAGTTAAGATATGCATCAGAGAATACTACCTTACCCGATGAACCTGATATGGAAATGGTACAGGAGTATGTGATGAAAGTTAATAGTGAGATTATAAACAGTAAGAGGGACTAAAAGTCCCTCTTGCTTTATGCGTATTTCGTGAATTTAAAGTGTCCATGCTGATTCTTTAATTCCAGATTAATGGTATCTGCAATCATTGATATAAACTCAGAATTGGTGGGCTTTCCTTTGCCATTGGAGACAGTGTAGCTGAAATACTTGTGAAGGGCGTCTACGTTGCCTCTTTCCCAGGCTACTTCTATGGCATGGCGTATGGCTCTTTCAACCCTGGAGGCCTTTGTCTCAAACTTCTTAGCCACCTCAGGATAAAGAATCTTAGTTATGCCATTAAGAACGTCATTATCATGTATAGCCATGGTAATGGCTTCTCTTAAATACCTGTATCCTTTAATGTTGGCAGGAATACCGATTTCATGTATAATCTCTGTAATTATGGCTTCAAGCATAGCTGAATCTATAATTACAGCATCTTCTTCCTCAGAATTATTCTCTATATGTGTGTTCTTATAAGTACAAGAGTCACAATTGCCCAACTTACAGCTCTTAAGTAAATCAGGAACATTATACATGTAATTATTCTGAATGCCATTTGCTGAAATCTTTGTACTGTCTGAAATATATTGCTCTTTAACAATGCACAGATAACGCATCCAGCCAATAAGAATATTGTCTCTAATGGGCTTTGTCATGTAGTAACTGGCACTACTTGCAAATACACGCTGTATTATAACATCGGAACTTGCAGAAGATACGACAATAATCACGGGAAGTTTTGCTTCGTTGCTATACATACGTTTTATACTGTTTATAACTTCAAACCCATCAATGGTGGGCAGAAACAGTTCAAGTATGATAATATCGGGGGAATGTTTAGAGATTACGGACTCAATTGAAAGTCCACTCTTAATGCATGCCACCAGGTTGAAATCATCAACTTTGCTAAAAACCGTCTTGTAATAGTTAAGCATTGCTTCATTATTATCAAGTACAACTACATTCTTGACTCTGTTCATAAACACAACAGCCAAATAATATCAATATCTAATATTGACCAGAATTAAAATAAAATAATGTATCACAATAAAGTATTATAGCACGAAATTTGGAAAATTCAATAGTTTTTTTACATTTATTGTAACCTTTCTATCGACAAAAATGGAATAAAAGGTCCTGAAAATTATGGGGAAATGATGCTAAATATATCATTATAATAGGTAAGTAAATGCAGATGTGAAAATGGCACAAAAAATGAAATAGTAAATTGTGCGATTTTTAAATAAAAAAAGTTTAAGTTTTAACATATTGCACAAAAAAATATACGTTTAGTTGTTTAATCTGACATAACGACCATTAAAATTCCAAATATTGTAAAAAGCATATGTCAGTATATAATTAATTTTACATCTGATAAAGATTTACATTGTTAGTTTTGGCTCTAATTTTAAGAAAATTTACGAAAATGGAAATTTGACTTATTTTTCAGATTGTTGTAAAACTATATTGTACTTAAGAAAAGGAAACTTAATTACACGAAACTAAGGAATTAATTATTTACTTTTAAAAAATATTTTAAAGAAAAGGGGATTTTCAAAATGAAAAAGTCAATTAAAGGTTTATTAATGGCAGCTATAGTTATTGTTGCAGGATTTGCAGCATGGTTCGTAATGGGAACTAAGAAAGCTTCAAGCGTTGCAGAAGCATCTAATTATTATGGAGCATTTACATTTATAAGATTTGATAACACAAACACTAAGTGGGATGAATGCTATGCATATTGCTGGAATGAAAAAGGCGATGTTGATGTTTATGAATTAAACAAATACGAAGTTAATACATATGCATGCAACATTAACGGTGATGCATATGATAAGATACTTTTCAAGAATACAGCAGGAAAAGACAACTGGGATAAGCAGACAGCAGATTATGACATGGTAAGCGGTCCTACAAATTATACATTCATTCCTACAAAGACTGATGGTAAAGTAGAAGGTAAGTTTGTAGAGCATAACTACAGCGTAGTAACAGTTAAGTATGCTAATGATGATTTCACTACTCCATATGTATATTTCCAGATTGGTGATGGACAGTGGACAGATAATCACGGATTCAAAATGGAGAACAAAGGGGATTATAAAGAAGCACAGATTTATGTGTCAGAAGCAGCAGAGTTAAAGATGTGCTTTAACAATGGTGATGACTGCAAGACATGGGATAATAACAATTGCAATAACTATTGTGTTGACATCACTAAGAGCGGAAGCAAGACAATCACTATTGAAAACGGTGAGATAAAATAATTAATAAGGTTTCAACTAATTTTCACATAGAAAAATCAATCAATAATCATTCATTAAATAAAGATGTTCCAAAATTGGGGGCATCTTTATTTATGTAAAAAGATAAAATTTTTACATAATGCACAAAAAATCATAGTATCAGTTGTATGTTT
>JAILNW010000236.1 GCA_024691145.1 Lachnospiraceae bacterium | reverse complement strand
CATATACAGAGCATAATAACCTATGCCAAGCATATTCTTAATCTTATCTATGGCTGGTTCAATAATGTCTATATCAACATTCTCTTTGTTAACCATATCAATCCAGTCTGCCATAAATTCATTATTGCTCTGCTCTTCTGCTATCTGCAGTTCTTTTCTTTCATTTAAGGATGCAGTAAGAATCTCATCCAGGCTCAGCCATGAAAGTTCATATTCATTACTGTCAATCTCATACTCCTGTCCTTTTAAACAGGCATCAAGATAGGCTGCTCTCTTTAAAAGCCCCATCTCTTTATAAAAATCTCTTCCTCCAACAAGAAGACTCTCTGCCTTCTTAGGCATATTAAGAATTCTGTATAAAGCAGCTCTCTCTATACATATTATATCATAAATCATAAGATATTCATTGTCAGTGATAGAAAATATCTCATAAGTTTTATCAAAAAACTTTTCTGCCTTTACATAATTTTCTTAATATATTGCCAGAAGTCCCTTTACTAAAAAATAATAAAATGTATCTACTGAGGCATTACCAAGATTATCCTCATCAATCTGTCGGTTACCATATATTATATGTTCAAAAAATGCCTCTGAACGGTCGATATCTTCATATGTCTTATAAATCTTGCCTTCTTTGTAATAACAAAATGCCCTTATGCTATATAAAAGGCCTCTTGAGGCATTAAAAAGCCCTGTTTTATTAATATTATCAATAATAAGAATAATAACAGTTATTATTTCCCTTGCCTTTTTGTAATGATGCATATACACATTATCCTTAGCCATATCAAGCAGTGTTCCTGCCATTTCAGAAAGATAATAGTTATCCTGCAGAAATTCTATTGAACCCTTAACATCATTTTTTGAAGCAATATATCTTTTATATAAATAATTTAATTTCTTTTCATTAACATTATGAGAAATATCATACTGTTCCTTCAGGCTATATGAATAACCATTTTCTACGATTCTGTCATCTTCCCTGTCCATATATTCATTGCAAAGCCTGTTAATCTTAATTGCAACATTATTAAACTCATAATGATAAGCCTGTAAAGACTTAAAATTATGAAGATGACTTAACAAATGCATATTATCTACTTTTGATAATAATTTAATAGCCTTTGGGAACTCAGTAAATTCTGCTTTTTCATATTCTACCCTTTGCAAAAAATCCTTGGTATTCTCAAATGCCAAAGCATAATAAACTGCAGCAACAGACAAATCCTCCATGTCAATCGCTTTCTTTATCATTTTCTCATAATATTCTGGTGACAGTACATCAAACTGATAAACATTATCACTTGGAAAAAACCATTCCACGTACATAAGTGATGTAATATCCTTGGCAACCTCAGCATAAAACTGCTTTTTCTCATCTTTGATGTCTACTGCATACTCAGCTGCCGCTTTGGCATAATGGTATGCCTGCACATACTTGCTCATATCGTCCATATTGAGCCAGTATGTAATATAGTATAACTTATACTTACATTCACTTAAAAACCTGTTATCGTGCCTGTTAAGCATGTTATAGTCCCTGTCTAATCTTCTGTCTATATAATCAACAACACTTTTTGCTTCTTTTAAAAGTCCTGAATAAGCCTTGCAAAAGGCATCAAGAAAACATATTTCATAAAAGCATTTTATATCCATTGCAAGTTCATCTGCTTCGGCATATTCTATAATACTGCTGAATAATTCATTAGTATAATATACCGCCTGGGAATATGCACTGGTATTCATCATGTCCTTTATAGTTCTTAAATGCTTATTGCAATCCTGCCCAAAATAAAAAAAGGTATCATGCTCAACCTGGTCTTCGTCATCAGGATTACATCGTGCTTCATATATAGAATCATCATTGGAACATTTTTCAATAAATATGTTCCATTCATTTCTCATATATGTTGATATTCTAAAATCTTCCCTATATGTGCAAAATACAAGAATACTGTTATAAAGACTTTTATTCTTATATAACTCAAGCAGAACCCTTATAGTTGAAGCACCTGCAAAATGAATCTTATCAAGCATAATACAAATCTTACGTTTATTAGCAATCAATTGTATAATGCTTGTTAAGGACTTAATAAACCTTAATTCCTCATATTCACAAATGCTCTGAAAATAGATAAATCCCTCAAACCTTCTTAACTGCTTATACTGAAGGTAATAAGAAAATGTCTTTTTTATTACCGGATAGACCTTTGCATTATCCAAAAATTCGTCTATGGTCATTTCTTTTTCAAAAAAGCCGTGGTAACAGTTATAAATCCATTCTAAAAAAGGCTCATAAGCAGAATGCATTATATCCGGACCATTATTATACTGGTGATATAACACTAAAAACTCATCTTGGCATATATTTCTGATTTCTTCATCAGAAATGCTAAGAGAACTATATCCGCTTATAAGCGCCAATTGTAATTCTTTATTATCATAATCATTTATTATTGAACGAATAATCTGTATATGCTTATCATTGACCATATCTTAATCCCTCAATATCATTTTTATCTTTTATTCTTCGAATTCCTCGTTTTCAAGCATATTGGTTACTTCATCCCTTAACTCTAAAAATGCATTGGCAATTGTTGGATCAAAATGTGTTCCACTTGATTCTTCTATTACCTTAAATGCCTCATCTAAAGGCATGGCATCTTTATAACATCTCTTACTCATAAGGGCATCAAATACATCCGCAACAGCCATAATTCTTGCAGACAAAGGAATCTCTTCACCCTTTAATCCCTCAGGGTATCCTCCTCCGTCCCACTTCTCATGGTGGTATGTTGCTACATCATATGCCATATCCACATACTTTTTCTTTTCAATCTTAGAAAGATTATTATTAACTATACGTCCGCCTTCACTTGCATGGGTTTTCATAATCTCAAACTCATCATCTGTAAGTTTCTCCGGTTTTTTAAGTATAGTATCTGGTATTATAATCTTTCCTATATCGTGCATAGGTGCTGCATGAAATAATGCATCCATATATTCTTTTGTCAAAACATCCTCAAACTTGCCTTTTTCAAGAAGTCTGTTAGCAATCATCTTCACAAACATGCTTGTTCTCTTTACATGTTCTCCTGTATTGCCATCTCTGCTTTCAATCAGATTGGCCATACTTATAACAACCTGATACTGTATATCTAAAAGTTCTTCTGTCTTTTTCTCTACAAGGTACTCAAGGTTCTTCCTGTAATCCTCAAGTTCAAGTGTTCTTTCTATTCTGGTTTTAATTACGTCTGGTATAAATGGTTTTCCAACAAAATCAACGGCACCGCTTCTAAGGCAGCTTACTTCTGTAGATGAATCTATTCTGGAAGTAATAAATATAACTGGAATCTTGCTCCAGACTTCATTACATTTAATTTTTTCCATGACTTCAAAGCCATCCATACCTGGCATCTTTATATCTAATAATATAATATCTGCGTGTTTTTGTTCAAGATACTTAAGTGCTCTCTCTCCAGAATTAACAAGTACCACATCATATTCTGCAGATAAAATAGAACGTCCAATTTGTAAATTAATGCTGTCGTCATCTACCAATAATACCGTTTTCATCTATAACCCTCCGTATAGTAATTATGTTCCTAAAAATACACCTTCACCATTTAATATTACCACATATTCTTTTTCACGTCAATTCATATGTTAATTCATAATTCCTGTTCGTTTTCGTATTTTTCTTCCCAATATTATTGCAAGAATCATTTTAACAAAATCAGCCACAGCATAAGGTACTACACCTATCATAAGTGCGGCAAAAAATGTCATCTTTAGGTAATTGGCAAGCCATATGGTACCAAGCAAATAACACACAGCTGTTCCTGATATCATTGATAAAATCTCTAAACCTGTTTTCCCATTGGCCTTTTCTATTCCATAACTTCCAATTGCAACCAATAAAACATATCCTATTATATAACCTCCTGTTGGTCCAAGAAGTTTTCCTATGCCTCCCTGAAAACCCGAAAAAACAGGAAGTCCGATTATTCCTGCAAATACATACATTATCATACAGATAACTGCATCTCTTTTATCTAAAATATAAGATACAAGATAAGCCCCAAACATTACAAAAGACACTGGAACAGGACTTATAAATATTGGCATTGCTAAAGGTCCCAATATACATAGCACAGCTGTCATAAGACCTATATAAGCTATCCTTTTGTTTTCAATCTGATTAACCACAAATATTACCCCTTTCAAAAAAAGTATTGAATTTTTTTATGTTTTTTTATATGATGTTATTATAAATAAATCCAATATGATTATACTCTTAAATATTTTTATTTTCAATTAGTATAATCAAACTAAAATGAGAAGAAGTGATTAAAATGATTAAACCAAAGGACCATTTTCATGGCAGTGACTTAGAAAAAATCGAACAAATATACGGAATAAAAAAAGAGGATATCATTAGCTTTAGTGCTAATGTTAATCCCCTCGGTATCTCTCCTAAGCTTAAGGCTTCATTATCTAATCATATTGATGCCATAACAACTTATCCAGACAGAGAGTATACTTCCTTAAGAAAATGTATAGCAGACTATATTGATTCCGATTATAACAACATTATAGTTGGTAATGGTTCCACAGAACTTATATCTTTATTTATACAGATTAAAGCTCCTAAAAAAGCTTTAATTATAGGACCAACTTATTCAGAATATGAGCGTGAAGTTATACTTGGTAATGGTATTGCACATTATTATCCTCTTAATGAAGAAGAGGATTTTTCCCTTGATTTGGAACAATTAAAGGAAGATTTAAGAAATGATGTGGATTTATTAATTATATGTAACCCTAATAATCCTACATCTACTGCAATTAACTGTTCTGTTATGCGTAAAATTCTTGATGTATGTAAGAGACGAGGCATATTCGTTATGGTGGATGAAACTTATGTTGAATTTGCTGATAACCCTAAAGAAATTGAATGTGTGCCTCTTACTCATATTTATAATAACATCATTATACTTCGTGGTGTTTCCAAGTTTTTTGCAGCTCCGGGACTTCGTCTTGGTTATGCAATCTGTGGAAATCAGGATTTAATTAAAGAAATTAATAAAAGAAAGAATCCTTGGACTATAAACACTCTTGCAAGCATAGCTGGTGAAATAATGTTTACAGATACTGATTATATAAGACAGACAAAGGACTTGATTTTCTCTGAAAGGCAGCGAATTTATAATGAATTATCAGCCATAAGTACTTTAAAGCCATATAAACCAGTTGCTAATTTTATATTAGTTAAGATTCTTAAGGGTGACTTTACTGCAGATATGCTTTTTGACAAAGCCATAAGAAAGGGACTTATGATTCGTGACTGTTCAACATTCCCTTTCCTTGATAGTCATTATTTCAGATTCTGCTTTATGTCTCCTGAAAATAATACTGCTTTGCTTGATCTTATCAGAAAGGAGCTCTCATGATACAGTTAGGTGAATTACAATCATTAATTATAAGCCGTACTACCATTAATGGTATATATCTTTCAGAAGATAACTCAGCAAATGGAGGTGTTCTGCTTCCTAAGAATCAGGTTACTTCTGATATGTCCATCGGTGATACAATTGATGTATTTATTTATCGTGACTCTGAAGACAGACTTATTGCAACAACAGCAAAACCTTTTCTAACTATAGGAAAAGTAAAGATGCTTCGTGTTACTGATGTAACTTCAATTGGTGCATTTTTAGACTGGGGACTTTCAAAGGATCTTCTTCTTCCTTTTAAAGAGCAGAAGGAGCCTGTTAAAGTTGGTGACCACGTACTTGTTACTCTTTATATAGATAAATCTGACAGACTTTGTGCCACAACAAAGATTTATGATTATCTTTCAACTGAATCTCATTATAGCAAAGGTGATGAGGTTGACGGTACAGTTTTTGATATTAATCCAAAACTTGGTGCCTTTGTTGCAGTAGACAACACTTATCTTGCTCTTATACCTGCAAGTGAAGGTATCAGCAATCTTCATTATATGGATAATATTCATGCAAGAATAGTTGCAATAAGAGATGATGGAAAGATTAATCTTTCCCTTAGAAAACAGATTGTTGACCAGATGTCCAATGATTCAGTGCTTATTATGGATAAATTATCTGATAGCAATGGATTTCTTCCTTTTAATGACAAGTCTTCTCCAGAGGATATTAAAAGGACCTTCGGAATGACCAAGAATAGTTTTAAACGTGCCATTGGCAGACTTTATAAAGAGAAAAAGATTGATATTAAAAATGATGGTATTCATATAAAATAAAAATAAAGCTTACTGTTCTTCGAGCAGTAGGCTTTACTTTTATGGTCAAGCCAAACAACAGTTGTTTAGCTCAGCATTCCCACTACAGCATTTACCTTTCCATATGTATTGTACAGGTATCCGTCTGTTACCTTTCTGGATATTCATTCCTCTCAACAATTGAAATCTCTCCTCCATAGTCATCTAAAACTGAAATAATATCATTTTTAGGGAACTCCGCTAAAAGACCTTTTAAAAACGTTCTTCGAATGTTGGGCTTAATTTTCTGTATGAGCTATAAATGAATCTGTCTATTTCCTTTACAAATTCATTCTTACAAATTTTTTCAAAACTCATTGATTTAGATTTAACTCTTATTTTATTGTTTTTATAAATTCGTATGTCTCTAAATCATTTGCATTTTTTACATCAGCATACAACAAAGGTACTTCTTTTATATCAGTTGAGAAAACCACTCCATCTGAAAAATTAATATATTCTTTCATTTTTAATATATTTTTTTCATCTATAATTCCTATATACTCATCTTTAAAAACTAGGGCAATATATTGCTCTGTTCTGACACATAATAACTTATAATCAAACATCGCAATTCTAAAATCATCTGATAGTGAATAACATTCTACACTTTCAGGAATTTCTCCTTCATTCATCTTTGATATTAACGTTTTTTCTTTTCTTTTAGTTGTTACTATTTTACCTGATTTAAATGATTCACTAATAACACCTAGATGCGAAACATTTAATTTCAAACTATTAAACAACTGTTTAACATACATATACCAATCAATCCAATTAGTATCAATATTACCACCATAAAATAAATAACAAATATTCTTACTCATCCTATTATTCTCCTATCTCTAGTATTTTTCTTGTTCCTGCCCTATCACCCATCATTTTTTGATTTTCTTTCATTCTTTCCTGCAACTTTTTAATTACATCTGTTTTACTTGGAACCTCAACCTGATCAATTAACTTGGTATCTTTATTAACCGCCATTATATCAGGTCTAGTATTTTTTATAGCTCCAGGAACTTCATTTCTTATTCCCTTATTTACAAAATAGTCTCATACTTTCCACTTTTTTCCATTTTTCCAACTTCATCAACAATTGCTTCCCAATGTCCCTGAGTTCCGTTCTTATGCGGTTTATTGCACCATATTACCTTTGTTTTCTCTGCTGCTTCTTCCGTTACAGATTTTACAAATCTTTCACCTGTTTCTTCAATAAGCTCCCTGCTTGCTGTTTCCTTACCTTCTGCTTTTGAGCACACTGACAGGCAACGTCAGATTTGAAGGTAGCCGCCCCTTCCATAATGCAATAAAATTAATACTAATCCATATGAGAGAATTACTCTCACATGGATTAGTATCATATAATAATATTTATTGCTCATAATGAACAAATTCTTTATCTAATAAGTCAAAGTAAATGTATTTATTTATCAATTCATTATACTCTTCTTTAGAAAATAATGCATACCATTCAAATTGTTTAGTATAAAACTTTTTAGGTTTTAATTTACTAAGTTCCCCTATTAATTCAACATATTCATCACGAATTATTCCTCTCAAAGTTGCTTTTAACATAATCAAATAACGTTTTAATTCTGCCTCGCTCTTTAAAAATCCTTCAGATTTAGCTTCATCAATGTAAAGACATGGATTAGATACATAATCTAAAATATTTCTTAAAATTGCATCTTCAGTGTTTTTTGCATAATAATTTCCAATATTTAAATCTCTAGAGCAAAATCCAACATTGTATTCACTTCCATTTTCATTTAATATCCAAACCCATTTATCTCTTGCAAAAGTATATGCAAATGGCACTATTTTTCTACTTTCATAATTATCATATTCATATTCTAATATTTCAGATAATGACATCCACCTCATATCATCTAGTTTAAAATATGTTTCATCATTAAATAGACCCCGAACTTTTTTTGGGTAGTTGTCACCCTACCTCATTTTCCTTCTTGTTACTACGAAGCTTTTGCTTCTTTCTGTTTCTTTGTTTCTTCCTTTGATTTACGCTCCGGATTTAGCCATTCTTCACCTTTATATGACCAGTTTCTTGTT
>JAILNW010000221.1 GCA_024691145.1 Lachnospiraceae bacterium | reverse complement strand
TGTGCAGCTGAAACAACAGGATGGGAGGTAGAAGAAACAGTTGAACCGGAAGTAATGGTTAAGGGAGAAGTAGCATAAGACGCTAAGCAAAGGGAGGAAGTTATTATGAGTCGAAACATTAATTCATATAAAAAGGCAAGGATAATAAAAGGAGGTGGTTTTGTGGGAGCAGCAGTTAGAGGAAGATTAGGCGCAGGAACAGCAAGGGCGCCAACATAAATATGGTGTAAGAAAAATATATAAGGCCTTTCGACGATATTAGTGGGTAATCAAAAATAGATGTTGCTATAAAACCAAAATAAGTATATCATTATATTATCAAATTATATAGAAGATCCTAATGTTATGGCACTTAACATTACTATAGATTTTAAAAAGGGATACAAGTTCATATTTTTACTTGAAAAGATGAAGATTATTCAAAAGTCGATAGTATTGGAATCGATGAAACAAGCAGAAAAGTTTGTGCTACCCACTAATATTGTCGAAGAGCCTAAATTAATCACCTCTTAACTAAAAAAATAATACACCTGGAAACATAAGTTAATCAGTTTGTGGAATTATATATGTAGAAACAAGGAAATGAAATATAATTAAAGGAGTAATGAAATATGTATAAAGTAATAAAAAATAAAGGAAAAATGGTAGAAGCTTACAAATTAGGAGAAAAAAATCCAGTAGTTGAAAAGTTAATAGATGAAAATAAGATTGTTGATTTGAAAAATGGAAAGTATGAAATTTTTTCTCAAGAAGTACTAAAAGCAGAAAGCAAACATGGTGAACTTGCAAATGCAGGAGATTATATAAAAATCGACAGTTCGGGAGCACCATATCCGAATACAGAAAAGTTTTTTAATGAAAATCATAAATACATAGAAGGAGATACATATGAGCAGATTCCAAAAGAATTAATTGCATGGGATGCATGTGAACCAGTGTGTGATGAGATAAAATTTTTAACAGATAATATGGGACTTGTAATCGACGAAAACAATCCTGAAAAATATTATACAGCACCATTATGGGGAACTATAGAAGTTGCAGATAAAAAGGCGGTTATAATATTTTATGATATTTTGTATAATGAGGATGGAAGTGTTAAATCAGCTGAATATAATTTAGTTGAAAGAAATGAATTTGAAAAAACATACATGAGACATTAAATTATATGATTTAAATACAACGTTATAATCAGAACAATAGTAATGATGCATATGCTATCTGGCTTTTGTTCTTTTTTTATACCCTTCATTAAGGTGTTTTTTAAAATAATATATAATAATAATTGTTCGGAGGGAAAATGGCAGTTAGATAGCTTAAAGAACAAAAGTATGAAAATATCATTTTATGGAGATGGTCAAATATGTTAGTAAAATTAATAGATATTATTTGTTATTGTGTTATAACAATATCAATTGCAGTCATAATTTTATCAATTGCAGTCATAATGGGGTTCGAACCTGCTAAATATGTAAAAAATAATGTTAGTAAAGTTTTTGCAAGTGATATTAATGTTGAGGAAGAGACAGATGATGAAAATGAAGATACTTCAGAAATTAATCCAGATGAAGAAGTAAGAAGTTTTGTTTATGATGCTATAATTAATGGTGCAAATAAGTTTTACGAAGCATATCCGTATGCATTAAGAAAATCATCAGAAAGAGTGGATGTTAAAGTTATTTACTCAAATATTGATGGTGAAGGAAAAATAGCAGCCTCGGTGAAAGAGTATAATAAACAAGATAAGAATGATTTTTTATATGAAATCATTACTTTAGATATATCAGATTATAATATCGAAAACAGTGAGGCATTAACAGAAGAATTAAAGACGAAATTAGCTGCTGATTTGGCTCATGAGGTTAATCATATTATTATGAATGATGTTGTGATAAATCATAAAACATATGATGACAGAGGTTATTTTCCAAAATGGTTCATTGAGGGATTTGCTCAAACTTCAAGTGGACCTGGAACTTGGTTTGAAAAACATATTGATTTGCCAACTAGTGATGATAATTATAAGACAAGCAAGAAGATAAAGAAAGATATAACTGAATATGTATCGAAACTTGATACATTGCCTTATGGTGCAGGATATGTGGCAACACTTTATCTGGGAATTAAGGCAAGTGGATATGATATGGAAAATGATATATCTGCACATATTTTAACGGGGCTAAGAATAATACTAAAAGATATTATAGATGGAAAAAATCTTGATGAAGCAATATATGATAATACTGAGTTTGGTGGTTTAGAGGATTTTGAAAATTATTTTGAAAATGCAGAAGGTGATGTAATACCATTTGTTTTAAAACTCAGAGAAGGCCTTAATAAGAATGGAGCTGGTTCGTTGTTAGGTGGAGGAATAGCAATTCCTAAAAGAGAAGTATTCATGGAAAGTAAATTTGATTTAACAGCAAATAACTTAAGCATAGATAGTTAAATATTTAAAGTTGTTGTTTTTTATACCCTCCATGAAGTTGTTTTAGATAATAAAGTATAATAATAATTGTCCGGGGGGAAATATGCCACGATAAGGATAATAATTATGCCCCTGCTGACATACAGAACTGTAGATAATATATAATAAAAACAGTTCCAGAAATAATGAACCAATATAAGATTTAGAAGGAGATATGTCATATGAAGAAAAGCGAAGGAATATTAAGAAA
>JAILNW010000182.1 GCA_024691145.1 Lachnospiraceae bacterium | reverse complement strand
CAATATCTCTATAAATATACTCAAGAATATGTTTAATTATTCCTTCACTACTACTTCCATATAAAGAAACACCGCAGTCATGATATATAATACTTTTCCCTTTAACCTTTAACAAGTGTGCAAAGTTATATAAAAAGAAATGTATGGATTCGTACTCATCTCCACAAATAAAATACAATCCTCTTCTTAGATCATCAAACAAAAAATATTTCGCAAAATAACTTTCCGAAAAAAAAGTATTATAATATTGTGAATATAAATTGCTTTCAATACAAAAATTGTACTTTGATAAATTATCGTCTCCGTGAACTTGAAAAAAAGTCTGCTTTAGTAACGCTTCAATATCAACAATCATAGTTGATATTAGCCTTTCCTTTATATTTATATCAACCAAATTGCCTTGACTTAATATCTGTTTTTTTAACCTTCGAAGTTTTATTTTTTTATAAAAACCTTCTTTCTTATCAGAATAAGTTATATTGTAAATAATAGCTTTCTCATTATTAGTTTCAAGTACTCCTTTTGTTATTTCATAATCAGTTACACTCTTTCCATAATACTGATTTTCGACATGTCCCAAAACACTTTTGGTATCAGTTCCATATGTATTACCCAAAACTCCAATAAAAAAGGGAGCACTTACTTCAATGGCCTCTTCACATTGCGATGCCAACTTGCCAGCCTCTATATCATCCTCGGTAATTCCCCATCTTAAATCTATAGGAATAACTGAAACGCCTAACTGTCTTGCCCAAAATCTAATCTTAACAAATACTATTTGTTGAATGGCATCTCTTTCATCAATCATCTCTCTAAAAGTAGAAGAAATAAATATCTTCACTATCCTACTATCCATAATCTGTTTCTCAGCTTTCTTATTCTTATCCTTTAATTTATAATCCTATCTTAAATTTCTGATTTATGAACTCTATTCCTTGTTCATGATGTCCTAATGCGAATAACTAATACATATTTTTATTCACCATCACATTTCCCTCCTTCACAAACATCCACATCAGTTTTTTCTATTCTAAAGCCTTTTTTTATTATCAACTTTATCGTTCCAATCGCCGTACTTCTATCATAGTTCTTTTCAGTCTCACTCAATTGATTATATGGTACCAATCGATTGTCCAACATATTTTTCAAGTCCCGCTCTTTCCCGTAAGTCCATCCTTCCTTCATTCTTCCTTCAGCCCAAATATCATGAACATTTTCAGCAACTTGTTCAATCAGCTCTACAAGTTCTTCCGGTAACTTTATATCACTTGTATCAATAGGTCTGGGTTCATACATAATTTAAATATCCTCCAATCAATTGATTATACCATTTCTGCATTTATCACTCTTTACCAATCGAAATGACTTGCACCTTTTAGTCTTCCCACTCATTCATTATACTAATCTGTTTAGATAATTCCATACGAATTTTAATCAAAGGATCTGTGCCTTCTTTCACATCGCTATATGTTGCTATTTCAATTTCAATTATATCATACTCACGTCTCAATTCACTTTTTTTCATCAAACTGAATTCTTCACACATTTTTAAATATGACATTTTCGCAATAAAATATTCTGACGACAGCGCATTCCTTATTCTATAATTAAATGATGATAGTTTTATCCAACTCGCCCTAATTGATATACTTCTTTTAAATGCATTCACAGCATTTTCTACATCACCAATCATCCCATAAGTTCTAGCCAAGTTATAAGACAAGAATCCCGACCATATTTTCATCGCCATATCGACCATTCCAACATACTTCATGGCCTCATTAAACGTAAGCGTCAATTCAAGTGCGCTTATTGACCGGAGAATAATCTAATCCTTACCTGGTCTTTTTACTTTTTCCGGAAGTTCATCTGACCATGGAAGATATTCGCTTATATTCCGTTCTTCTTTTATGCAGTCAAACACATATTCCAGATATTTTTGTGGATTTAAATCGTTCGCTACAGCCGTCTGGATTACACTGTATATGATAGCGGAGGCATCCGCGCCATTCGGCGTATTTGAAAATAGCCAGTTCTTGCGGCCCAGAACAAACGGTTTCACGCTTTGTTCCGCTAAATTATTACTTAGTTGTATTCTGGCGTCCTTTAAAAAACTGCACAAATGTTCTTTCTGATTGATCGCATATGTTACATCCTTTCCTACTAAACTTTTTGGCAGAATCTTGGGATAGATTTCTGTCAACCATCCGTAAAATTCTTCCATCACTTTCTTTGATACATCCTGCCGAAGCCGGTACCGTTCTTCCAATGAGATTCCTTTTTTATCTGCCTGCTTTTCTATCGTAAATAATTTCTGTATGTAATTCTCTCCCTTTTCTGCCATTTTATTTTCAGGAGATACACTGAGCGCTTCATGGAACTTCCTTTTGGCATGGACAAGGCAGCCACACAGCGTTACATCCTCCAGTTTCCCATAGCCGGAATATCCATCACAGTGCAGATAGTTCCCTTTCCATCCTTTCAGAAATCTCCTTGCATAGTCACCGCTCCGTCCTTCTGTATAATCATACAGAATCACTGGATGACTGCAGTATCTGGATGTCCGGTATATCCACATATATGACTTGGATGGTGCCGGCCTTCCGGGCTCACGGAGCACCTCCAGGGTGGTCTCATCGGCATGCAGGACTTCTTCCCCGAGAAGGCTCTCCTTCAGTCCCGTATAAAGCGGTCTCAGCAATCAGGCTCCCTGAATAATCCATGCAGACAGGTTCTGTCTGCTTAGATCAATTCCCAGCCTTTTATAATACTGCTCCTGCCGGTAGAGTGGCAGGGACATGGTATATTTTTTATGCATGATATCCGCCATCAGGCTCGGTGATACAAATCTCTTTGCAATCAAGGCTTTCGGATGTTCTGCTTCAAGAATGGTCCCTTTTATTCCGTTCCTGTCACAGTTGAGGCAACTGTAAGAATACGTAACATGTTCGACTACCTTGACTTCTGCCGGGATAACAACTAGCTTCCGCCTTGTTTCTTTCTTCATTACTTCCAACCGGCTTCCACATTGCCTGCATATGAGTTTATCATCATCAATCCGATATTCGATCACCTCTACCGGCAGACTGCCGAACCCGCTTCCGCGGCGTTTCTTTTTCGGCGGTGTTCCGGAATGATAAGTTCTTCCGGTGGCTCCGAAGTCACCATTTCTCTGAGTGTTTCGGCTTCGTTAAATAAATCCGCAAATGTCATCTGTCCCGGAGTTGCCTTTTCCGAAGACGCACCAAACTTTTCTTTTGCTCTCAGTTTTAACTGTTCGATATACCATTCGTTCTCTTTTTTTAAAACTTCGATCTGTTCCTTCTGCTGCTCGACCATGGAACGCAGGACCCTGATTTCTTCTTTTAACTGTGTTAGTTCTTTCATTTAGCGTCCTCCGTTCCTCTTGTCTGATAACTTTATTATACACCAAAACCGCCGAAAAATCCACTAAAAACAGCGATTTTTCGACGGTTTCTTCGTAAGTGATTCAAAACATAGCGTTATTTAAAACCTCTTGAATATTTGTTATACTTCCATATAACAAGATATTAAGGAGGTTTTTCGATTTGAGTGAAGACATACAGATATGGAAAGAAGGAATACAGGCAGCTGAAAAAAGCGGTCTTAGTATTAAAGCCTGGTGTGAACAGGCAGGTGTAAGAAAAAATAAATATTTTTACTGGAGAAAGAAGATATCCGAACTAGACAACACTGATGATGTTAATGAGTTTGTAGATGTAACGGATATTATCAATGAAAGCGATGGAGAAACAACAGCCAATACAGTCAATACTGTTACTACTCCTATCCAGATAACGCTAAATACTTTAACTATTACCATCAATAATGAAGCTGACATTGATGTTGCTAATTCAATTATTGAGAGGATTTATAAGCTATGTTAAACAGACTGGCTGATAATGCACAGCACATAGTTATATTATTAAATTACAACGTCCATATTGCGACCGCCACATTTCTTCATTCTATCTCCTCGTTTCCTTTTTCTACCTTCGGTCTGCCCATATCTAAAATGTTGAGGGAGCTATTCTCCCACCTACTTCTCCCTTCCTTAATCCGTTCCATCTGTTCTTCCGTCAAGGCGTTTCTCGAAAAGATCCACTTCCTTGCACAAACTGCAACATTGGTCTGAATATCCTTGATCTGTTCGTCACTTAGTTCAAAAAAGAAGCTTCTTCCAATCTGTTGATCCGTCTCAATCGGAAATAAATACAAGACAAGTTTGGATGTCAGTGGGAAAGCCACTGCCCGAGGACGATTAAATAATTCTGTATCTTTCGGCGGCCACTCTATAACCGGTCTATCCGATGTAATTATCACATCATCAGATGCTATTCCAATTTGAACTTCCATTCCAGAATATTTTGTGACCGCCTCTCTAATAATTGTATTCTCATCCCATTCAGGAATAATGCCCAGAGGAAGCAAATTCAAAAGAGTAAAATTTCTTGATGCTCTCTCGTCCATGTCTGGATTTTCTTGCTTCAAAAACTTCATTCCAAGATTTATCGTTTTAGGATCCCGAAACAATATCATTGTCATTAGTATAATCAATATACTTTTATCCTCTTCAGACAAAATACACGGGCACACCATGCATTTTTCATTTTGTGATTTTGTTTTTATTTTCTCGATAACTGCCCCGACTTGTGCTTCAATTCTGCTAAATACTTTTTCTATGATATTTCGTGCAATAAATTTACCTTCTTCGTCTCTTAATTCATATAGATTATCTTCCGCACAAAAATCTTCAATATCAACTTGGCAATTTATTTGTTGCATTGCCCTTACATTGTATGCCCATAGCAACGATTTTTCTTTGGATTTTTTCTTTTTTATTTCAGAAAAGCCTTTTAAATACACTCTTGGAACAAAATGTTCCCATTTTGTATACTCTGAATCATTCAACATTTCTCGTCTCCTCTATACTATACAGTACTTCGTTCCGATTTATTCAGGTATCTATTTCAAAATCGTTGCCTACTTTTTCTGGTTCATTGCCTATATTTTACAGACCATTGCCTACTCAAATAGAGGCTCCGGTAAACCATACGCATTACATATATTAATAATTCTGACAACCCGATTCCCCATACGATGAAATCGCACAAGAATATTCAATCAGAGTTTCGAATTTGCAAGTTTTTTCGTTAGCTACTCCACTCAACTACTTAACTGATTATTCTTGCGTCAGGAAACCATGCTTCCGGAGTAATTGAAACCGGTATTCCGGATGCGGAAACCACCTTTGATTGGCTTAATGACCATCATTAAGAAATTGAGCCAATGTCAAGCCCATAGCCGCTTTGCGGGGCGTTAGCCGGCTTTATATTGGTGAGATTTCTTGTATTCTATATAATTGCCAATCGGTTTCCTAATCGCCGGACAGCAATGACATGGACACCGGATTATTCACTTAACCTATACTTTTTTCTCACGAAGTATAAAATTCTTAATCATTTAGTTCAGTAACAATTTCCTTTTCAAAAAGCCCTATATCTTCTTTGGGATATGCGAGACCATATACTTCACTTTTTCCTTCATTCTTTTCTATATGTATAGTACGCTTATTAGCCAAGAAATAAAAGCTATCTTTTTCATCATATAGTTTATACATCCAAGCTTCCTTATTTACAATCTCTTTGCCTATATTTTTATGTATAAATGAACCTCGTCGTATCCCATTCGGTTGACTCAAATTTCCCTCCACACCATCTTCCTTTGACAGTTCAATTAAAATATCCCAAAATCCTTCAAAAATCCCCATCAACATCATATACTGTACAAACATCATTCTATCTACCAAATCAATAAAAATATCATTCATCCCATTATTACACAGCTCAGGTTTGTGCTCACCTATATAAGGAACATAATTACTCTTTCTTAGTTCCAACTCATATTCATCATTCATTGATAAGAATTGTGCATTTTTTAGCAAGAAAACTTTTAGCCCAGATCTCTCAACTGCCATTTGTAAATCCACAACTGCATTCTTTACTTTCATGATTTTTATTAAATCTTTAACATCATCGTCATCATATTTTGAGCAAATAATAGCATTACTTAGTTTAACAGCTATTTTCCCCATCTTTTCACTAATATCCGACATCTTTTTAAACTCATCATTTTCAAGTACATACTTCGCAGTATCCAAAATAAGCTTATCTCCATTATCCAAATCATTTTTTACATACTGCTTCATTTTTTCATAAGTAATTGACCAACCATAAAAGTGATTACTGGAGCACTCATGCTCTACACACTGATTATAAATTTGATAGTGACTAACCACTTTTTCTCCATGCTTGTTGTGCTCATCTCTAAGAGAAACATATATATTTTTTATCTCCTTACCCAATTCTGTTTTATTTAATGCTTTACCTAATCTAATGGAATACTCAATAATATTCATTTAATCATCTCCCCTCAACAACTCTTGTAATTTATAGGTGATAATTCTTGAAACAATCCCTATCATTTTTTTAATACTTGTTTCTTTTATTTCATCCATTCCTTTTCCATGTATCATAGAATTTCTTTTTTTTCTAAAGAAAGCTATCAATTTCATTTCATCTTCTGTAATTGGAACATCCAATCGCTTCACCATTCTTTGCAATTTACTGTTAAAACTTGCTTCTTTTAATTTTGAAGCCAAATAGCTATTCATGTCGCTTTCAAGCTTCTCCCAAATCTGGGCATCAGCATTTTCTAAACCTTCCGTTTTTATTTTTACACTTATGTTTTGAGTAAATGTTTTCATCAATGATTGCTCTTTTATCCCATACTCATTCAATTTATCCTCAACAATCGTATTGCCCTTTTCCTTATATAAACAGAATTCTAATGCCATTACGCAATATATAATATTATCACCTTTATTTGTCGAGTTTCCAACCTTGTTTATCCATCTTATTGCATTAAAAAGACTTTCGATTTTTTTATTTTTTTCCTGAGTACACTTTATGTAACATTTCTCAATCCAATCAGACTCTATATTATTTATGTCCACATCATCTAATTCTCTAACATGAGGTTCAATTCGCTCGTCACCTGATACACAAATAGCTTGTCTATCCATACAATCTTCTATATAAGCAATATTCATCAAGCTAATTTCAGGAAAGAGCTTACTCGCATCCCAATGTTCGCACATGTCCCCTATACCAAAATACTCTGCAAGACAATCATTTTTAGCAAAAAACGCAACTAAATCCACAACTCTCATCAACTTTTCTTTAGCTAACGAATATGCTTCATAATGATTCGTGGCCCTTTGATCTGTCCATATTATAACTCGCTCATCTGCACCTCCTTTTTCAAGAAGTTCTTCAAACTCCGAACTGACTTTTATCTCTTCTCCTATTCGTACATCTCCGACAGAGCAGGATCCATTTAGTAATTTTAAATTATTTATTGCCATAGCAACCAAAAAGGTTCTCTCTGCCTTTATTTCATTTGGCACCGCAACACCATTAATATCTATATCAACCGACTCAAGCATATATTTTATAATCACAAAAGGATTTCGTATGTTTTGAAACACAAGATTATTTATAACCATATGTCCTAACATATACATCGGATAAGACATCAATTTTAATGTATACTGCTTATTGCTTTTATCAATCTTGAATATTATGCCTTTTTCTCTATACTCAATGCCAGCTATATTTATTATTAATTCCATATCAGTTTGAAGACTTACTTTTTGGATTTTCTCATCTAATTGCATCTCATGAATCGTGAATTTGCATGAAAAATCTTCAAATAACGCCCCCACTATTTCATCTATAACATATTCATTTTCATTAATAATCATCTTTATAGACATGCTTACCATATCAGCATAAACATCATAAAATATTTTTGTTCCCTTTATAGCAATAATGCCTTTATCTTTAAGATTATCTTTATTTCGCTCTACTACATCATGAATGTCATCAAAAGCCACACCTTTGTTAAAATGTAATTCTGAATCTTGTTCCTTTCCAATCTTACATTTTAGTAATTCTATTTGATGTAATGACAAAAAAGTTACTTTATTTCTGAGCACATCATATCCAAATATTGCATTTTCTTTTCTTTCATTAGTACAAAAAATGCTTATAAAACCCATACCCTTTTCGCATATTAGGTATACACCGGTACAAACGCCATTATAATCTGGCATTTCTATTTTTCCATGTAAAACAGGAAGTTCTCTTAAGAATTTTTCTCCATCAAACATACAAACCTCCTTCTATTCGCAATTTCTAATAATTTTCAGTCATGTACTTGCTAATCTTTATAAACAGAATTATTTGTATTTCTCTCTGCTTCTACACAACTTTTTCCAACCAGCATTTTTAAATACCTTCTTACGGTTGCTGCAGATTTTCCGCTAACTACTTCTGCCTCCTTCGGCGTTATTTATCCCTTTTCTTCAATAAAATATATCACCTTCTATAATTTACTAAAATCACTTGCTTTAAACCTTCGCTCATTTGCGTTCTTAATAAAAGCTTATAATTATTCTTTAAAACACTTTTTGTTTATCTCTTTGCATATTTCATCACATAGCGATTGAATTGTTTCACAAACTCTCATACCCTTCTTGCGTATTTGCTCACTATTACCTTCATCAATTTTATTTGATATTATTATTTCTATGCTTTCCGTTGCTTTTTCAAAAAACATTTTATATAGTTTCACTGAATCCAACTCCATCTTTTTCTCATCAATAATAAGTCTTCCTTCATTGTTCTCAGGCATGGAATACTCAAGATAGTATTTCCCTTTTTCATAAAATAAATTATATGTTTTTTTCATATCGTTTTACCCTTTGCTGTATTGTATTTATACCACCATCAATATTATCAGCCACTATCTTAAGAATACTGTATTTTTCATCTTCATATTCCAGTGCTCCAGATCGAATTACTATTTCCTCTTCTTTACTAAGGAAAATCACATTATCTACATCCAAATTGACAATAAACTGGGGGTTATGAGTTACCATAATTATTTGACGTCTTTTGGCCATATTTCTAAATTGCTCGAGCACATCTTCTTTTATTGCTTTTTGTGATATGTGATCCTCTGGCTGATCAATAATATATATTCCCTTATTCTTCTCTTCTCCACTTAACAGTTTAAAATAAATACGGGAATTAAATCCTGCAGACAAGTCTGAATAAACATCTTTTCCATTTTCTGTTATTGCCTTTACAGGCTTGAAATCGTCATCTAGTCTTGTTTCAATCTTCATCTTAAATGCTTCGAGTGGATCCTCTATTTCTGAAGGGTAACGAGAAATCATATTTTTTAGATCTTCTTTCGTAATTTTTTCGGCCTCTAGTTTTTTCCCTTTTTTTAAAATTCCCCTTACTAGTTCTTCAAAATATACTTTGTTTATCTTCTCCACACCGATTTTTGAAACAAATAAGAATGAGTCTACTGGATTCACTTCTGGCTCAACAATTGTTTCGTCTATTTGACATTTGTACGGTTGAAGCGAATTACGTGCCTTAATCAGGTTGGCAATATTCTCTGCAAGTATTTTTTTCTCTTCAGAAAATGCATTGTGTTTATTCTGTTGATCCGTTTGTCGTTCACTATAGCGTCGTTTAAATGCTTTTAACGCAGTATTAAACGCATTTCTCTTTGTTCTTTCAAGTTTTGCTTTTTCATACCTTTCATTATATTTTTTAAACAATATTTCTAGAAATTCCAGTTCACTCTCCAAATGCTTCCTATCTTTTTTGTCTAATTCTGAGTTTTGGAGTAGTCCTTTACTAATATCTGTAATAATTCCCTTAATCTTTTCCACAAGTTTTTGAAGTTCAGTAATATCTTCGTTTTCGAGTTCAATTCCTAAAACCAACTCATTTTCAATCTCTTCCTCGTCGAGTAGTTCAATCGGCAACAATTGATTAATCTTATCATCATAATCAAATTTGTATTCTATAAGCTTATATAGATTTTCTAATTCTTGCTCAACTATTTTCCGATAACCTTGGGCATCAATTTCATTTGGAAAAAACTCTGCTAAATACTTATCAGCTTTCAAATTTTCATCTTCGAATATTTCTCGAATTTGTCCTTGATAATTAAACTTAAATAAATCCTTTTCCTCTATTTTTGTTTCAATCTCAATTCCATTTTCATTAAGATACTTTTTGTACCCCTTCTTCAATTTTGAAATAGTCGAAATTGCTCGTTCCGATGTTAATTCATGTAATAATAAAGATTTTCCTATCGAATTATCTCCAATTACAACATTTATCCCCCTCGTATAATAAGTATATAAGCAGTAAAAAGCTTACATACTTATTTCTTTTTTATTGTATAGATGTAAGTAAATCTATGAGGAAGTCCCTCCTACTATTCACATCTATATGTCTATAGTTACATTTTACTAATAGTT
>JAILNW010000178.1 GCA_024691145.1 Lachnospiraceae bacterium | reverse complement strand
TCAATTACTTTTACACCATCTTTTGATATAGAATATAATTCATAACAACCTACGAAAAAACATAATAAAAAGATACCTGAATATAATGTTCCCAAAATACTAATAGCAATGATTTTTTTCAGTTTTTTTAGTGTTCTGCCTGTTCTAATATAATTAAGCACTGTTTTACTCTTTAAATTAACCAGATTAAAAAATCCATATAACCACACTATAGTACCTACTAGTAAATATCTTTCCAAATGTATACCTGACATTTTTTCAGCACTTAAATAATTCTTCAAATCTGTTATTATTGAATATATCAAAAATATAAAAAAAACTAAAGCTGCTATAACTCCAATTAATAAAAGCATATTTTTTTCTGTTGTTCTTTTATCTTTTTTTTTACTAATGTCACTTATGTTATTGCTAAATGTATTGTTGTTAGCTGCATTATCTGGATTAATATCAATATTACGAACAATCGCCTCATTACAATTATTGAAAGTGCAGTCTTTAATATCATAAACATCCTGTATTGCTTTCTTACAACTATTAAACTTGCTATCTTTAACTATGCAATTTCCAAGAATGCCAAAATTACTCTTGTTAAACTCACAATTAATAACTTTTGTCTGTCTGTAATTTCTTGCTCGTAATATATTTAATGCAACATATTCTGTGTCTGTCATTAAGTTATGATAATCAAAATCCTCACCTTTAGATGAATCAATTATTGGAAATTTAAAGGCTTTGTTCTTTATCTTATGCAAATATACACGAGGATTATGAGAACCTCTTATAAGACCATATTTACACTTTGTATCTATATCAAATGTACAATCCTTTACAATGCCTCCACAATCCAGCAAAATATACTCTTCTTTTTTATTAGCCTTTTCAAATAACTTAGAAAAGATTCCCCTTTTGTTAGTAAATGTACAGTTTTCGATAACAATGCTATCCATATTTTTGATATCACTGTTCTCATCCTGATTTTCTAATTTGCCATAAGCAGTCTTTATTATTTTACTTTCTTCATGATAATATTTTATGCTTTCTTTTGATAATTTTTCAGGAATATATGGTGTTTTATAAAATGCCCCAAAATCCAAAAAATCGCCGAATCCTGCCTTTATAAACTTACACTTATGAGGTCCCTTTTCAGTTATATTACAGTTTTTTATATTAACTGTCGCACCAGTTCTTGCAATAATAGCGCTGTTATAAGCAAGCCCACTTGCGTAAACAATATCACAATTTTCAATTATAAGCGTGCCTTCGCATTTTATAGTTTCCCCTATAAAAAGCTTTTTATCAGTTAATACTAATTCTTGCTCTTCTTCTATATAAATTTCTTCATCAATAATATAAATTTCCTTATGGTTTTTATCCTTCATTTTTATACTCTCCATTAATTATGCGTAATTGATGCTATTGCATGTGGTTTATTATAATATACTATACTTATTTCTCCATCATATGTACATAAGTCATTGTACTGGTTTTCGCTTATATCAAACTTCATTCCATCAAATGTAATAGAATATATTACGTCATCATCAGATGCATATGGTTCCTGCATCTTAATTGCTTCTTCTTTAGTGATTTCTTTTCTTTCGTTTTTATCATTTACACTAAGAATTCTTAATGTATAATCTGAAGTAGTAATCTTTTTTGCACCATCTTTATATAATAAAACAATATCTTTTGCCAAAATACCAGAAAAATATGCAATTCCTAATGATAGTGTTAATAATACAATTACACTTGTTATGCTCTTTTTAAAATCATATTTTAACTTTCTAGTTGTTACCTTAATACTAATTCGCTTAATTAAACATAACAGCAATCTAAGTAATATTAATATAACAATTACTCTCCAGGTAATGTACCATTTAACAGAATATGTTCCCCATCCCTCTTCATAAAAACACTCATTTAAATCAGGATTCATCAGATATCCAAATTTGTAATTTAAAGCTGCAAAGAATACGAACAATGCAAATAAGCCATTCCAAAAAATAGATTTTATTTTCTCTTTTCTTTTAGCTTTCTTTGCACTATTCTTATATATCTTTTTCTTACAGCCATTAAACTCAGAATCCGTTAAAGCATAGTCTAAGTCAATATTCTTATTACGACAAAGTGATTTTTTACACTTATTAAATATGCAGTTTTTAACTTTATATACATCCTTAGTTGCTTCTTTACATTTATTAAAAGTACAGCTTCTAACAACACAGTTTTTATATACCGCAATATATGATTTATTAAATGTACAATCATTTACTAAAGTCTGACATCCTTCTGAAGCTTTCTTTAAATTTATATATAATTTCTTATCAATTTTTAAATAGTTCTCATAGTCTACATCTTCACATTCAAGAATATTATTCTTTTTAGCTTTATAATTCAAATAATTTTCAGAACCATGCAGGCCTTTTATAATTCCAAATCTGACTTTTGTTTTTATATTAAACTCACAGTTTTTTATAATACCTCCGCACTTCATTTCAACATATGAAGGAATAGGTGTCATTCCTAGAAAATTATAATTAATTCTATACTTCTGAATAAACTTACAATTATCAATTACAACATCATCCTGTTCATTCAGTTTTTCAGTTGTAAGAAAGGCACAATAATGCTCACCACGTTCTTCAATAGTACAATTGCTTATCTGGGCTTTGCCCCCCTTCATTATGTCAATAAGGCCCTTATCAGCCCTACAATCCCCATAAATAATATGACAATTGTTTATAATTAATGAGCCAGAACAGGTAATACTTCTGTACATATATATAATTTTATTTTCATAAATACATGTATCATCTTTTCCAACAA
>JAILNW010000090.1 GCA_024691145.1 Lachnospiraceae bacterium | reverse complement strand
CCTCATTTAAATCGTATACATAAACGCCATCAATACATTCACTATCTTCATTCTCTGCAAAAACTATATACTTATCATATTTTTCTTCGTAAAATGAATAACCTGGTTCTAATTCTTCACCTATAAGTTCTTTATAAAGACAATATCTGTTGTCTTTATACTCGTACATACATAGTCCCATATGTAAAGGTCTATCATATTCATCAATTTCATCATTAAAAAAATGAAAAGATTCCGGCATATTCCTAAAAAGATACATCATCTTACCATTTATATTTATAATTCCTACAAAACATTCGGAATTAAAATCATGATTTTTTACTGAATAAGAAACAGTGTAATTATCTTTAATGCTATCATTAATCTTACTATTCCCGCTCTTATCAGAACATCCTGTTAATAAAAATAAAAATATACATAATCCTACAAACCAAACTTTTCTCACACTTATACCTACTTTCTATAAATATATATATCACCTCAAGTATAGTGAAGCCTCACACGACTAAAGTCGCGTGCTTCCTATAGGTGTCTTACGACACCTGCTCGCTTTAGGCGAGCGGACTGCATTTCTACCATACAGCTAAAACTCAGCCGCTTATATCTACAAAGATACAAGTACCGCATTTAAGCTAATTAACGTAGAGAATGTGCAGGTGCTTCTCTTAGAACACTGAGGAAGTTTGTCCTCAATGTCTAACCTTGAATTCACATCCAAGGATTTTAATTTCTCTCGTATAAAATATCTTGCTCCTATGTTATATGAAGCTGATAAATCACAGTTATATGTCTTTCCATTTTCAAATTTACATAATTTATTATTGCTAAATCCAGCATCTTCTCCACGTAGTACCTCTCCACTTCCATCATATGCAAACTTTGATGTTCCCCATGCACAGATACGACTGATTCTCATTCCAAGCCTGTGGGCTTTATCTGTTACTATGCCCTGTACTTCCTGACTTCGCCACATCTTAAGCTTTTGCTTTTTAGAACCTCGTACCTTGCCATTCCTATCCAAGTGCTCAAATACAATAACATCAGCTTTATAATGAACAGCCATGTCTATTATATAGTTTGCAGTTTTGACAGCTATATCATGGTTTATGCCTTTTAACCTAGCCCAGAGTTTTCTATTCTTGTAACTTCCATGCTGTTGAGCTTTTTTAATACGATTTATGCTATGGTCAATATGGTCTGTTTCTTTAGGAAGTTTACAAAAATGTCTTCCAAGAATAGTGCCATCACTGTTCATTACACTTATCGTAGCAGGCGTATTAATTCCTAAATCTACAGCAACAATAGTCTGCTCTGTTACAGCCTTATCATTCAATTCAACATTTTCCTCAAATGGAAAATCCAGAAACCACTCTTTGCCTCGTTTTTGAAGTGTTGGGGCGCACTGCTTGCGATTACTGCACCATCTGTTGATATAATCTACATCAGATTTGCGAAGCTTAAGGGTAATCCAGTCCCATGTGTTGCGAATATAAGCTTTAACTTTTGCCTCGTAGGTATCTGTCTGTTTATACATACCAGTTCGATACATTGAAGGAAATATAAAACCTGCTTTAGGTAAAGATGGAGCCTTTCCTACAGGATTCTGTTCCCAGTTAGCAAGGTTGCTTCTATATGACGATACCTTTCCTTTAGCTTCGTTAATTGCACTTCTTCGAAAGTAACTTGGCAGTTTATAAAATCTAGAGTCAAAGTCATATACTGGCTCAGGATTATCCTTTGTAGCATGTATCAGGTTTTCAATATACCCTTGCTGCTTCTTTGAATCTTTAATCTCAGAGATACTTTCCCAATGTGTATCACAAACATCTATAAGATAATCTACGACATGTCGATATACCATAACAGTATCTTTAAAGATATTGTTATAATGTTTGATTTTAACTTTATAAGTGGTATGTATCTTCATATCGTAGTTCTCCTTCCTTTAGATTTATTAAAAAGTATTTTCTTTTTTGTTTGTAAAAAGTATTATTCTTTAGTTTTATTAATGTCTGCCATTGCTTCTGCATAGCCTAGCAGACGTTCTTTTTGCAATGGATTAAGATTATTATAATATTCAATCAGCTGACCCATATCTGTATTCTTATCATTCACTTATGGTACTTTGCCTGATACCTGTTTGTTCAGAAAATTCTTTCTGACTCATATATATCTGAGACAGTCTTTCAAAAATTCTTTCACTAATAATCATAAAAATTTACTCCATATACAGTTTTTTATTTACATATGCATGAATTATACAATGTTAATGCACATTTGTCAAATGAAAATAAGATTAAAAAAAATGTCGCCTAACTCACGACTAAAGTCACGAGTGTGCGGCGACTATACATCAAATAACTCCTAAGTTAGTTTTCTTCATATTATACTTAGGAGTTATCAAAATTTTATTTACGTTAATTACATTATATTCATGTATCAACATGATATCATAAATATAGTTTATTATAAATTTCTAATAACATAAACATTGTGCTTGTGGTCTGTATAAGACATCTCAAAAGCTACCGTACCATTAATCTTTATAGTTAAGAGGTCCATACCATCTTCACTGTAAGTATAGTCATAAGTATCTCCATTACCATACTTCTGGCTCTTAAGAACTGATGTTTCCTCATCCTTAACTTCTTCTGTAGCTTTATTATCTGTTGATGTAGATTCAGTTGATGCAGCCTCCTTAGCTTCCTCAACTATCTTTTCAACCTCTTCCTTAGGAACTACCACTGTCTCATAAGCACTTGTAATAAGCTTTGTAGTATCAGCCCATACACCTGTCATATTGTTCTTTTCATCATATGAGAACTTATAACCAAAACCGTTATGAGTTATATATGTAATA
>JAILNW010000148.1 GCA_024691145.1 Lachnospiraceae bacterium | reverse complement strand
CCATTTGACGGATATGAGAAAAAGAGAATAAATCTTTTATCTCCTTCACTAAACATAGAACATGTGTTTGGAGGAATAGCCACTGCACTTAAGTTTTATAAGCAGTTAGGTGAAGCCCTTGGCTGTGATATGAGAGTTATTATAACAGACAGTATTCTTAATGAAAATGCAATGGTTGAAATGGATGGATATGAGATAGTATCTAACAAAAAAGACAGTACAGCTTCTAAGCAGATAGTTGTATTTTCACAGAGATATAATGAAACTATTCCTGTGGGAAAGAATGATATTTTCATGGCTACAGGATGGTGGACTGCATATACAATTCTTCCTGTTATAAAATGGCAGGAGGTAACATATGGAGTAAAGAATAAACTTATATATTTTATACAGGATTATGAGCCTGGTTTTTATAAGTGGTCATCTCATTACCTGCTTGCAGATAGTACTTATAAGACAAATAAGGCAGATATTATAGCAATATTTAATTCAAAACTTTTGTATGAGTTCTTTAAGGAAAATAAATATAAATTTGCTTATGAATATTATTTTGAGCCTTCCTTAAATGATAAACTTAAGGATTATCTTATGGAACATAAGGATTCATTTGAAAGAAAGAAAAAGATAATATTCTATGGAAGACCTACTACCATGAGAAACTGCTTTGAACTTGTTGTTACAGCTCTTAATGAATGGGTTGCAATTTACGATAAAGCAAATGAGTGGGAGGTTATATCAGCAGGTGAGGAATATTCACCTGTAACTCTGAATAATGGACAGAAAATCAATGTTGTTGGAAAGTTATCTCTTGATGACTACGCAAAGATGATGCTTGAAACAAAAATAGGAATATCACTTATGGTTTCACCACATCCAAGCTATCCGCCACTTGAAATGTCTACCTTTGGTATTAAGGTAATTACTAATACCTATGCTAACAAGGACCTTTCGTCATTTAATGAAAATATAATTTCCTTAGATGACTGTTCTGCTGAAAGCATTGCAGAAACACTTGTTAAGCTTTGTGATGATGAAAATCTTAATAATAATGTTGTACTTGGCAATGAATATGTTAATGGAAATAATGAATGGAACGAGATTATAGATAATATTACACATATTTTATAGAGAGGTAGAGCTTATGATTAATACTGATTTCTGGAAGGGAAAGAGAGTACTTGTTACAGGACACACAGGATTTCATGGTTCCTGGTTATCTATATGGCTTAACGAAATGGGAGCTGAGGTTATAGGTTACAGTCTCAGTCCGAATGATGATAATGATAATTATGTACTTTCAAACCTTAATGAGAGAATTACTGACCTTAGAGGAGATATAAAGGATAAGGAAAAGTTATCTAATGTATTTGCTACTGAAAAACCTGAAATTGTATTACACCTGGCATCTCAGAATCAGAATGATACGGTTGCTGATTCCACAAAGGTTTATGAGAATAATATTCTTGGTACTTTAAATGTGCTTGATTGTGTAAGGAAAACTGAAAGTGTTAAGGTAGCTGTAATGGTTACAAGTGATAAGTGTTATGAGGATAAGTCACAGATATGGGGCTACAGGGAAGATGACCGACTTGGAGGAAAAGACCCATACAGTGCCAGTAAAGCCTGTTCAGAGTTAATTATTTCATCATATGTTAATACATATATGAATCCTGATAATTATGATGTTCATGGGAAGTCAGTTGCCAGTGTAAGATGTGGCAATGTAATAGGAGGCGGTGACTGGACAAAGGACAGAACAATTCCTGAATGTGTTAAGGCATTTGAAAATGATGAAACACTTGTTCTTAGTAATCCGGCACAGATAAGATCCTGGTTACATGTTCTTGAGCCTACTTATGGTATTATACTGTTAGCAATGAAAATGTATGAGGAACCATTAAAGTACTGTGAAAGCTGGAACTTTGGAGCAGAGTATTCTTCATGCATGACTGTGCTTGAGGCAGCTAAAAAGTTTAAGGAAGAATTCAGAAAGGGCGAGATTATAGAACTTGATGAGATTGGAGATGATTTTTCTGCATCAACTATGGTTCTTGATATTACAAAAGCCCGCTATAAACTTGGATGGAAACCTAAGTGGAGTATTGATAAAACCATAAAGTATACTGCAGAATGGTATAAGAGTTATAAGACAAGTGATGTGTACGATATATGTAAATATCAGATAGAAAGATATATGTTATACTAAAAAAACAGATAGTCTTTTAAAAAGGCTATCTGTATTAAATTTTTACGAGAGGTAGATAATATGTTAAGAATAGGTTCACATGTAGGTATGAGTGGGAAGGACATGATGTTAGGTTCTGCAAAGGAGGCTTTTTCATATGGTGCAAACACATATATGTTATATACAGGCGCACCACAGAATACAAGAAGAAAGGCAATAGAGGAACTTAATATAGATAAGGCCTGGGAGTTTATGAAGGAACACGATATTGATAATATAGTTGTACATGCTCCTTACATTATTAATCTTGCTAATACTGAAAAGCCGGAAACATTTAAGCTGGCGGTGGATTTCCTTGCAGTTGAAATAGAAAGAACTGCTGCAATGAAGAGTAAGATTCTTGTACTTCATCCCGGTTCTCACGTTGGAGCAGGTGCTGATAATGGAATTAACCAGACTGTAAAGGGCCTTAATGAAGTTCTTACTAAAGACACTCCTGTTAAGATTGCAATTGAAACAATGGCAGGAAAAGGCAGCGAAATAGGAAGAAGTTTTGAGGAAATTGCAAAAATATTTGATGGTGTAAAGTATAATGATAAATTAAGTGTATGTTTTGATACATGCCATACACATGATAGTGGCTATGATATTGTTAATGACTTTGATGGTGTTATAGATAAGTTTGATAGAATTATTGGTAAAGATAAAATAGCATGCTTTCATATAAATGACAGCAAGAACCCATGTGGTGCTGCAAAGGACAGACATGAGAATATAGGAAAGGGTTATATTGGATTAGAGGCACTTAAGTATATTGTACATTATAAGGATTTTTCTGATGTGCCAAAGATTCTTGAAACACCTTATCTTGTTGGTGATGGAGATAAAAAAACAATTCCGCCTTATAAAGAAGAAATTGAGTTATTGCGTCATTAGAAAAAATGTATTACAATGGTATAAGTGAGTTAAATTTTAGAACGGAGGATTATTGTGAGAACGGGATTTGATAATGATAAGTATCTTAGTATGCAGTCACAGCACATAAAAGAAAGAATTGCACAGTTTGGTGGGAAGTTGTATCTTGAATTTGGAGGAAAGCTTTTTGATGATTTTCACGCATCAAGGGTACTTCCTGGATTTAAGCCAGACAGTAAGATTAACATGCTTACTCAGTTAAAGGAACAGGCAGAGATAGTTATAGCTATTAATTCCGGTGATATAGAGAAGAACAAAGTAAGAGGAGATCTTGGTATTACATACGATGTGGATGTTTTAAGACTTATTGATGCATTTCACAGCTATGGTTTATATGTAGGAAGTGTTGTTCTTACAAGATACAGCGGACAGCCTTCTGTAGATGCTTATATTAAGAAACTTGATTCCCTTGGAATTAAGGTTTATAAGCATTATCCAATTGAGGGATATCCTTATAATATTGCAACTATTGTCAGTGATGATGGATTTGGAAAGAATGATTATATAGAAACTTCAAGGGAACTTGTAGTTGTTACTGCACCGGGACCTGGAAGTGGTAAGATGGCTACATGTCTTTCTCAGCTTTATCATGAGAATAAGAGAGGAATTAAGGCTGGATATGCCAAGTTTGAGACATTTCCTATATGGAATATACCTCTTAAGCATCCTGTTAATATTGCTTATGAGGCAGCAACAGCAGACCTTGATGATATCAACATGATAGACCCATTCCATTTAGAGGCTTATGGTGAAACAACTATTAACTATAACAGAGATGTTGAGGTTTTCCCAGTGCTTAATGCCATGTTTGAGAAGATTAATGGCACATCTCCTTACAAGTCACCTACAGATATGGGTGTAAATATGGCTGGTAACTGCATAGTTGATGATGATTGTGTAAGAAAGGCAGCATGTGATGAGATTATAAGAAGATATTACAAGGCTCTTTGTGATAAGAGAAAAGGTAATGTTGGCATAGAAGTTATTAATAAGATAGAGCTTCTTATGAAGCAGGCTGAGATTGATACTTCGTATAGAGCAGTTGTTAAGGCAGCAGTAGACAGAGATAACGAAACTGGAGGACCTGCAGCTGCATTAGAACTAAACGATGGAAGAATTATTACAGGAAAGACAAGTGATTTGCTTGGTGCTTCAAGTTCTGTTCTTCTTAATGCACTTAAAGTGCTTGCAGGACTTGATGATGAGATTAAGCTTATTTCACCAGAGGTTATTGAACCTATACAGGCACTTAAGGTGGATCATCTTGGCAACAGAAATCCAAGACTTCATACAGACGAGGTGCTTATTGCACTTTCTATATCAGCAGTAACGGATGATAATGCAAAGAAAGCAGTGGAGCAGCTTCCTAATCTTAAGGGCTGTGAGATACATACAACAGTTATACTTTCTCAGGTTGATGAGAATGTATTCAGAAGACTTGGAATAAACTTAACAAGTGAACCAACATATGAGAATAATAAGTATTATCATAAATAATCGAACATAATCAAGGAGGATTTTAGTATGGCTAAGGTTTTAATTATGCTTGCAGATGGATTTGAGGAGATTGAAGGACTGGCAGTTGTTGACCTTTTAAGAAGGGCAAGAATTGATATTGAGACTGTTTCTATTATGGAAACTAATACAGTTATGTGTAAGCACAATATTGAATTAAAGGCTGACAAGACTTTTAATGAGGCTGATTTTTCTGGTGCGGATATGATTGTTCTTCCTGGTGGAATACCGGGAGCAACTAATCTTGAGAATTACAAGCCTCTTATAGAGAAACTTATAGAGTTTAATAACAAGGGTAAAAAGCTTGCTGCTATTTGTGCGGCGCCTTATATACTTGGTATTAATTACATTCTTGAGGGAAAGGAAGCTACATGCTATCCTGGTTTTGAAGACAAGCTTCTTGGTGCCAAAGCATTAACAGATAAAGTAGTTGTAAGTGATAATATTATAACAAGCAGGGGAATGGGAACTGCAATTGAATTTGGTCTTGCTATTATTGAAACTTACCTTGGAAAAGAAAAGGCTAAAGAGATAGCTGATTCAGTTATGTATTATTAAGAAATATGCCATAGTGCTTTTAGAGTGCTATGGCCTTTTTTGTATACAGTATTTTTTCCCATTTTATGTAAATAAAAATCATGTTTATGTCGATTAACATTTATAAGCATTTTTGTGGTTTCATGACCATAAAAGTTTTGGTACTTAAAATATAATATGTTAGGAGATGTTTAGATGAATTTCAAAAAACTAATGGGAATGGCGTTTGCCTGTTTGTTCTCACTGGGAATGTCTGCTGTGGCTTTTGCAGCTGGTGAAACCTACAAAGTCACTGAGAAGGCAGAGGGTGAGAATCTTGTTGTAACAATTGATTTTGTTGGAGCAGATGTGGCAGCAGGCAATTATAAGTTTGATTACGATACAACATTGTATTCACTTGTAAAGGCCGAAAAGGGTTCTTCAAATGCAACCATGACAATTAATGATACGAAAGCCGGCATGGTAAAGGGAAACTTTTTCTATGTAACAGGATATGACGGAAAAGCAACTGACATAGTAAAAATAACCTTGAAAATGCTTAATGGAACATATGATAAAACAAAACTTGGATTATCATCGTTTTCATTAACAGATATTAATTCAGCAACTCTTGTGGATGAAACAACTGTTAAAACTGCACCTTCTGTTGACTTTACATGTACTCATAACTGGGGAGATGGTAAAGTGACAAAAGAAGCAACCGAAAAAGCTGAAGGAGAGAAAGTTTATACTTGTTCAATCTGCGGTGAAACAAAAAAAGAAGCCATACCAAAGAAAACAAGTGCTAAAGCTGATGAGAAAAAGGATTCAAAATCAATAAAGTCTCCTAAAACAGCAGACAGTACAGTTTCAAGAGGAATACTTACATTCATGCTTGTTGTATCTGCTGGTGTGACAGTAGTTTTAAGAAAAAGATTTCGTATAAACAATTAACCAGGTAGCTAAGGAGGAACATATGAAGAAATATTATAAAATAATAGCAGCTATAATGACTATAGTTATGCTGTCTACAAGTGGATTAATTGAATCACTTCTGGCATTAAATATAGTTAGCTATGCCGGAGAAACTGAGAATGGTTTGTCGTATACTATTAATGAAGATGAAGTTACTATTACAGGATATAACAATAGTTCAGAGAGTGTAGTAATACCTGCAACTATTGAAGGAAAGAATGTTGCATATATAAATTCCAATGCATTTTATGAATGTATAAGAATAAAAAGCATAACATTGCCAGAAGGTATTAAGACAATTGGCTCCAATGCTTTTTATAATTGTAAATCACTTAAAAGCGTAACATTTCCAAGCACTTTAACATCAATTGGAAACTATGCTTTTTACAATACACTAATAGAAACTATTGATATACCAAAATCAGTAACATCAATTGATAATTATGCAATAAGATACAATAAAAAACTTACAGCAATTAATGTGGCAGAAGATAATGAAGTTTATTCATCTGTAGACGGAGTACTTTACAATAAGGCTCATACAAGCATAATATCTTATCCTGCTGCAAAGAAAAAAGTTACAATTGCAGAAGGCGTAACTAGCATTGATTATAATGCATTTAGTGAGACTGAGGTAGAAGATATTACATTTCCACAGACATTAGAATCGATAGCTTATTCAGCATTTTATAATTGTGTAAATATTAAAAATATTAATCTTCCAAAGTCAGTAAATAATATTGAACAATTTGCATTTAGTAACTGCTATAATTTAGAATCAATAACTGTAGATTCTGAGAATGAAATATTTATTTCATATGAAGGTGTACTGTATAAGAAGGATTTATCAGAAATAGTTTGTGTACCTAAGAGAAAAACAAGTGTAAAGTTAATTGAAGGACTTAAAAGCATATCATATGCATCTTTTAGTGGTACTGATATTTCGGAGATTATTTTCCCAACTTCAATAGAGACAATTGGCAACAATGCTTTTAGCAATTGTAGTAAACTTAAAAGCATTGTTTTGCCAGAAGGAATTACTTCTATAGGATCTTCAGCATTTTATGCAAGTGCTATAGAAAGTATAAAGCTTCCTTCAACATTAACACAAATACAAGAGGAAGCATTTGAAAATTGTAAGAATCTTAAGACAATTGAGATACCTGATAGTGTAACAAGTATTGGAACAAGGGCATTTGAATATTGTTATGCTCTTGAAAGTGTTAAATTATCAGCAAATATTAATTCCATTTCAGAAGGATGTTTTTATAATTGTACAGCATTAAAAAAGATTACAATTCCTGCAGGAGTAACATCTATAGACAGATATGCATTTTATGGCTGTAATAATCTTAAGGAGGTTGTATTACCAAATACTTTAACTGGCATAAGATATGAGGCATTTTATGAGTGTTATGCATTGGAAAAGATTGATTTACCAGAATCATTAACATATATTGATAATTATGCATTTATATCTTGTAAAACTTTAACTAATGTTACGATTCCTAAAAATGTTATAAGTATTGGAGAAAGTGTATTTAATGGTTGCAGCAGTTTGGAATCATTTACTGTAGACAGCAATAATGGGTATTATGCTTCAGTTGATGGCATTTTATACAATAAAGAAATTACAGAAATAATAAGCTGTCCTCAAAATAAATCAGAGATAAAAATACCTGATACAGTAACTTCATTAAACAGACAGCTTAACAGCTGTAAGTTTGAAAAGATAGAAATTCCGGATACTTTGACAAATCTCGGAGACTATGCATTTTCAAGTTGCTCTAGCCTTAAAGAGATAAAAATACCTGATGGTATTACTACTATTAAGCAGTATACTTTTGATGGATGTTCTTCATTAACAAAAGTTACATTGCCTTCTGGACTTAAAAGAATCGAAAGAGGGGCATTTGACGATTGTAGAGCACTTGAAAGTATAGTAATACCAGAGGGAACGGAGTATATAGGTGAAAATGCATTTTCATATACTGGATTAAAAGAAATAACTTTTCCTGAATCATTATTATACATTGGCGGATATGCTTTTAATTATGCTAAACTTACAACAGTTACAATACCAAAGAATGTTACTACTATAGGAACTAAGGCATTTGATGATTGTGAAATGCTTACAGAAATAAATGTAGATGCAAACAATGAGTATTATGCATCTAGAGATGGTGTATTATATGATAAGTCATTTATATATTTACAAGAGGTGCCTTGTAATAAAAAAGAAGTAAAGGTAGAAACACCTACACAGATAATAAGAAAGAATGCCTTTTATGGTTCAAAAGCAAAGACGATTGAATTACCAGATTCCTTAACTACTATAGGCGAACAGGCATTTAGTTATTGCCGTAATGTAAAGGAAATTGTTCTTCCAAATAGTGTAACAGCAATTGGTGACTATGCTTTTCAGGGTTGTGAAAAACTTGAAAAAATTACACTTCCTGAAAATCTTGTAGATACAGGAAAATCATCATTTAGCTATTGTGAAAAACTTAAAGAGGTTGTATTTAATAACAAATTAGAGATAATTGGCTATGATGCTTTTTATGGATGCGAAAGCCTTGTAACTATTAGTATACCAAAGTCAGTAAAAAATATACGTGACAGGGCATTTGATAGTTGTCTTTCATTAGAAAGTATTCAGGTTGATAATGACAATGAGTATTACACATCTGTTGATGGCGTGCTTTATAACAAAGATAAGAAAATGATTATTACATGCCCTTGCAAGAAGACAAGCATACAATTGCCAGAAGGCCTTACAACTATTAAAGAGTATGCATTTTATCATTGTGAGGATTTGAAAAAGATTGATATACCAAATACAGTAAATACTATTGAAAATTATGCATTTTATTATAGTGGAATTGAAGAATTAAATATTCCAGAAGGAGTAAATAAACTGGATTATGGTACATTTTATGGCTGCAATAATCTTGTAAAGGTTACAATTCCTGCTTCTGTAGAAAATATATATACATCAGGAATGGAAAATTGCGAAAAACTTGAAGAAATTAAAGTAGCTGATAATAACGCAGTATATTCATCAGTTGATGGTGTATTATACAAAAATAATAACAGTCAGCTTTTAATATGTCCAGCTGCCAAGAAGGAATTAAAGATTCCTAAAGAAACTACATATATATATGATAATGCACTTTATTATAGCAAGGACCTTGCTAAAATTGATGTAGATGAGGAAAATATTGAATATGCATCAATTGATGGAGTACTTTATAATAAGTCTGTTACACAGATTGTTGTTTGCCCTAATGGAAAGAAAGAACTTACTATTCCTAAGACAGTAAATAATGTAAGCAATATATGTAAGGGTTCATTTATTTCTAATAGCAGCCTTGAAAGTATAAAGGTTGATGGAGATAATGAGAAGTTTACAAGTGTTAATGGAGTATTATTTAGCAAGGATAAAAAGATCTTAATGTTATATCCACCAAAGGCAGCAGAAAACTACGAAATACCAAATGGTACTGAAATTATATCAGGTTACGCTTTCTACAATATTAGCAGTATTAGTTTTCCTGAGACTCTTAAAACCATTGAATATTATGCATTTTATAATTGCAGAAAACTTATGGAGGATGTTGTGCATTTACCAAAATCATTAAGTTCAATTAGAGATTATTCATTTTCTAATGACTCTAATCTGGTTTATGAATGTGACACAGAGGAGCAGGCAGATACAATTAAAAATATTGTAAGAGGCGAGGTTGTAGTTAAGGGAAAATATATTACACTTCCTGTTTCTATGGGTACTTATAAGATTACTAATGAGGATACAGTTCTTCTTAAACCAGAGGACAATGCGGTTTATCGTATAGAAACAACAGAAAGTGAATCATCAGAGAAACTTGAGACAATAAGGCTGTTAAAAGGGACAACAGGAATAGGAGTTTTAAGACTTCCTGATAAATCAAAGAAGTATGATATAGAAATAACAGGTACATATACAAATTTTGTGGAAAATGGAACTGGTGTCCTTATTACTGGTAAAGGTAAATCAGATGTTGCTATGTATGTAATGCCAAATAGGAATACTGATGCTATAACTTATGAGGAAGGAATAACTGAAATTGAGGATCCTTTATATTTATTACCAGAACTTAAGTCAGTATATATACCAAATTCTGTTGTGAGAATTCATGAAGATGCATTTGGTGATGATGCAGACTTTAAGAACCAGGTAACGATTTATGGTGTAAAGGGAAGTTATGCAGAGACTTATGCTAATGAACATGGCATAAAGTTTGTTAATAAATCATCAGCAAATGAAAGCAATTACAATGTTGAGGTTATAGGTGTTGATTCAGGTGTAACGATTGATGTTAAGCTTGTGGATAATTCCAATGCAGGTGATATTGAACTTGAGGAGAATCAGCATGTTGGAGCCGTTTACGATATTACATTAAGTAAGGAAAGTGAAAGCTATCAGCCGGGAACTCAGGTTGAGGTTAAGATTCCTTTTAAGAAAAATGTAAAGAGTGTTAAGGTTTACAGAATTAATGATGATAAGACATATGAACTTCTCCCTAGTATATATGATGGTGAGTATGTAAGATTTGTAACAGATCATTTTTCAAAGTATGTTCTTGTTGTGGATGATGTTAGTTATGGAAAGGGTGACATTAACCTTGATGGAAAGACTGATATCGCAGATGCTCTTCTTGCAGCAAGATTTGATGCAGAACTTGTTATTTTGAATGATAACCAGATTAAACTTGGTGATGTTACAGGTGATGGAAAGGTTACTGTAGCAGACGCATTGAAGATAGCAAGATATGATGCAGGACTTGTGGAATCTTTAGAGTAGATTGATTAAGTAAATATACCAGAGAAAAAACCCGTCATTTTTGGCGGGTTTTTTCTGAAAAATACTGACTTGATTTTCAATAGTTTTCTTGTTAAAATAGATATAGCAGGGGATAATTAAGAAAGAAGGGTACATCTATATGGAACAGGAAAAAGATTTAGAAGTTACTGCAAAGAAAAAGAATAAGTGGCTAAAGGTAAGTGTGATTACACTTGTGGTTTTGCTGGTAGTATTATTAGGTGCATCGTATGGACTTGCATCTTATGTTGTTACTGGTCATCCACAGACCTTGGATGATGCCATGAAGTGGCAGCAGGATAGATATGACACAACATTTTTCACAGAGGGTGATGTTAGTGACTATATTGTAAAGGGTTACGAGGATTACGAACTGCATACTTATCTTTTAAAGAATGAGAATGGTGATGGCAAGTATGTAATTATTTCACATGGTTATACAGATAATCATATAGGTTCACTTAAGTATGCAAGGATTTATTATAATCTTGGTTTTAATTGTATTATATATGATCTTAGAGGTCATGGAGAGAACGAGAAGCATATTACTACTTACAGTTATTTGGAAAGCAAGGATTTAGTTAGGGTTGTAGAGGATACAAGGACAAGATATGATGATATCAAGTTACTTGGATTACATGGTGAGTCATTAGGTGCTGCTACTACAGCAGCTTCTATGCAGTATAAACCTGAGGTTGATTTTGCAGTATGTGATTGTGGTTTTGCTGATATGTTTAATTTGTTAAGTGGCAGTGGCTACGGTGCACCGAAGGCAGTAGTAAAGCTTGCAGATATTGGATTACATTTATTTTATGGTTTATCATTAGATGATATGAGACCTGTTGATGCACTTAAGGATAATACAGTTCCTATGATGTTTATACATGGAGAGTGGGATTCACTTATTTCCTATGACAATTCAGAGAGAATGGCTGAGGCAACTAAGGGAGAAAGCGAAGTTCATATAGTTCCTAAGGCAGAGCATGCGGAATCAGTATTTACAGATTATGATTCTTATGTAGAGTATGTAAAGGAATTTGTTGAAAAGGTGCAGGATAACGAAAACTAGAAGGGACGTGACTTTATGTTAGATTTTAAGTTTGATAAGGATAAAGCATATGAAGGAAGATGTGGCAACTGCCATGCATTTCTTAAGGATGGTGCAAAGTACTGCTCTATATGTGGAACTAAGGCAGGAGATGGAGCATATGAGCCTTTTGAAGATATAATGCAGTGTATATATGGTCCTATGCCTGAGGAGAGAACTCATGTCTGTGAAGATTGTGGATATACATGGACTACTATGGCCATGATAGATAATGAGGAGTTCTGTCCTGAGTGTGGCGGAAAGGCTCCTGTTGTACTTGAAGGTAAACGTGATGAGTAATGAATTATTATTGAAGAAGATAGAGATAAAGTCAAGAGATATGGATAGATTAAGTGAGTATAGGAGAGGGCTTTTGTCCAATCCTAGACTTACTTATCTTTTTGTTGAGCTTACTGAACAATGTAATCTTAATTGTTTGCATTGTGGAAGCAGCTGTAATCAGTCAAAGAAACAATATATAGATACCAAGTTATTACTGGATGCAATAAGGAAACTTGCCAATGACTGTAATCCTAAAGGGGTTATGGTTTGTTTAACAGGTGGAGAGCCTTTGTTACATCCTGATTTTTTTCTGATTGTTAAGGAAATAGTTGATTTAGGATTTTCATGGGGCATGACTACTAATGGTACTTTAATAGACAGAGATATGGCTGTTAAGTTAAAGACGTATAATCTTAAGTCTGTTACCATAAGTATAGATGGATTAAAGGAATCACATGAGTGGCTTAGAAGAGTAGATAACTGTTTTGAGGCATCTATGGAGGCTGTTTCATTTTTAAATGAGGCTGGGATTTTAGTCCAGATTACAACTGTTGTTCATAAGAAGAATATTAGTGAATTAGATGATATGTATAAGCTTATGTGTGGCCTTAATATAGCTTCATGGCGTGTTATTAATCTTGAACCTATAGGAAGGGCTAATGAATCTAAGGATTTGCTGTTATCTAAGGAGGAGATTATTTATCTGCTTGATTTTATAAAGAATAAGAGATATGATAATAGTTGTCCTATGGATGTAAGATTTGGCTGTTCACATTATTTATCCTATGAGTATGAGCATGAGGTAAGGGATAACTACTTTATCTGTGGTTCCGGCATTTATGTTGGAAGCATACTTTGTAATGGTGATATTTACTCTTGCCTTGATATTGAAAGAAGAAAAGAACTTGTACAGGGCAATATTAAAACAGACAGGTTTTATGATGTCTGGATTAACAGGTTTAAGGAGTTTAGAGCAGACAGAGCCAAGCTTTCTGAAAAGTGCAGCAAGTGTTCTGAAAGAAGTTTTTGTAATGGCGATGCAGCTCACACATGGGATTATGATAATAATGAGCCACTGCTTTGTGTAAAGTGTCTTTTAACGGAAGGGAATAATTAAAGTGGAAAAAGATAATAAAAAAACTAATAATAAAGGTAATAATGTTAATAAAAATAAGAGCATGTGCAGTATTTCTGAGAAGTGTGGAGGATGCCAGTACCTTGATGTTGAATATGAAAAGCAGCTTAAGGATAAACATAAGAAGTTAAAAAAGCTTCTTAAGGATTATGGTGAGGTTGATGATGTTATTGGCATGAAGACACCACTTCATTATCGCAATAAGGTTCACAGGGTGCTTGAATTTAGAAAGGGCAAGGGAGTAATTGCAGGTACCTATGAGGAAAAGTCCCACAGAGTTGTGCCTGTTAAGCATTGTTATATTGAAGATGAGAGATGCCAGTGTATTATTGATGATATTTGCGAGTTAATTAAGTCATTTAAGATGACTATATTTAATGAGGATACTGGCTTTGGTTTTATGAGACATATATTATTAAGAACTGGTAATACAAGTGGTCAGATAATGGTGGTGCTTGTTACTGCTAATGGTGCATTTCCTTCAAAGAAGAATTTTGTTAATGCTCTTCTTAAGAAGCACCCGGAGATAACTACTATTGTTCAGAATATTAATGATAAGAAGACTAGTATGGTTCTTGGTACAAGAGAGAATATTCTTTATGGCAAGGGTTTTATTGAGGATACCCTTTGTGGAAGAAAGTTTAAGATTTCTTCAAGGTCATTTTATCAGGTAAATCCTGTGCAGACAGAGATTTTGTATAAAAAAGCCCTTAAGTTTGCTGATTTTAAGAAAACCGACAGGATTATTGATGCTTATTGTGGTATTGGTACAATAGGTATTATTGCAAGCGATAAGGTTGAAGAGGTTATTGGTGTTGAGCTTAATAAGGATGCTGTTAGGGATGCTATTACTAATGCCAAGCTTAATGGTGTAAAGAATATAAAGTTTTATAATAATGATGCTGGAAAGTTTATGAAGGATATTGCTTTAGCTAATGAGGAGGGGGAATTAGATAAGGTTGTTATAGATGGCGTTATTATGGATCCTCCTAGAACTGGCAGTAGTGAAGAGTTTTTAGAGGCTGTAACTATGCTTGCTCCTAAAAAGGTTGTTTATATATCTTGTGGACCTGAGTCACTTGCAAGTGACCTTAAGTATCTTGCTTCACATGGATATGAGGTACAGAAAATGTGCGGAGTGGATATGTTTGCGATGACGGAGCATGTGGAGACGGTTGCGCTATTGTCCAAACTTTCCGAGGCGACAAATCACATTGACATAAAAGTTGATATGGATTAGATGGATGTTACCGGTGCAGAGAAAAAAGCTACATACCAGCAGATTAAAGATTATGTATTAGATAAGTTTGGTTTGACATTTGTGGCCACAAAAGTGTATCTTTTGGTAGACCCGAAGCCGGAAATTGCAAGATAAATTGTATATACAAAAGAGTATCTTGCAGTAGACAAAAAGGAGGAAAAATGAGTCAGGATTTATGTGTAAAAATGCAAGAAGGAATTTTGAATATTCGTGTCGGAGCAATAATAATAAAAGATGGGAAGTTTCTAATGGTTGAAAATGATCGATTTGATCATATGTATTCCGTGGGAGGAAGATTGAAATTTGGAGAGACCACAGAAGAAGCAGTAGTTCGT
>JAILNW010000137.1 GCA_024691145.1 Lachnospiraceae bacterium | reverse complement strand
GTCTTATCTTCTCAGTTATTGATATATCAAAACTGTTCTTAATACAGAATACTGATGATACAACAATTATTACTAATACAATTATAATTACATGTAATATTGATTCATTGGAATCACTTGTTAATGGATGATCCTCAAGCTGTAAGAGATATGTGTTAAAGTCTGTTTTGTACTTCATCTTTTCAACTTCTTTATTACATTTTTCAAGAAGTTTTTCATCATTATATGTCTCATTATCAAACAGTTTTTCAAATAGCTCGCTGTCTATTCCATTGATTGATGCTATATCTTTATAAAATGTATCAAATGCGCTTTTTTTCCATCTGCAGTAAGCATCAGCATTTCCTTCTATTTTATCGATTTTTGTAAAGAAGCTATAACCTGGAGCTGAATAACTTTCTACATATCTTGAAGGTCGTTCAATTAAACCTACTACAGTGTATTCTTTCTTTACTGTATCAACAATGTTCTCAAGTGGCTCATTAGTTTCCTCATCCAGCATATATGGATTTCCCTGATTCCATTCTTCACCATCATTGCTTACTCTTTTACCAACTTCAAGTTCTATCTTATCTCCAATCTTAAGATTGTATTTTCCGTTAGTTTTAAGATGTGTTGGTATTACAATTTCTGAATCATTGTCAGGAAATCTTCCACTTTTAAGTCTTATGCTGATTTCATCATATATATCTTCACTAACACCTATAATGCATGCATATGGCTTGTATTCATTCTTTGTTTCAAGTTTTGCAAATCCTATTTCTTTTGTAAAGTTTGCTTTTTCTATTGAACGGTTGTTTTTTATATTTTCAATGTCGTCTTTGTCTACATTTTTAAATGTGGCATGAAAATCCCCCTGCAATGATTTTTCGTAGTTAACAAGTGATGTACAAAGACTCTGATACATTGTTGTTACTGCTGTCATAAGTGCTACAGAAAGCATAATACCTATTATGGTAACAATAGTTCTCTTTTTATTTAGTTTTAAACTGTTAATAGTAAGTTTGTTTAAAACGTTCATTAACTTACGCCTCCTCAATAATTCTTCCATCTTCAATCTTTATAACCCTGTCTGCAACCTTTGCAATATCAAGGTTATGTGTTATCATAATTATTGTCTGCTTTAATTCTTTGTTTGTTTTCTTAAGAAGTGCCACGATTTCATCACTTGACTTTTTATCAAGGTTTCCTGTTGGCTCATCTGCAAGTACAATAGCCGGCTTTGTTATAAGGGCTCTTCCTATACTTGTTCTCTGCTGCTGTCCTCCTGATAATTCATTAGGAAGATGGTTTCTTCTTGCAGAAAGGCCAAGCATCTCAATCATGTTATCAAGTTCTTCTTTTGTTGCTGTTCTGTTATCAAGTGATAACGGAAGAGTTATATTTTCTTCCACATTAAGTATTGGAAGCAGGTTATAGAACTGATAAATAAGTCCAACCTGTCTTCTTCTGAAGATTGCTAACTTGTCATCATCATAATCATAAATATTCTTTCCTTCTACAAAAACCTTTCCAGATGTTGGTCTGTCTACTCCACCCAGCAAATGGAGAAGTGTTGATTTACCGCTGCCAGATGCTCCTACAATTGCTACGAACTCCCCTTTTTCTACTGATAAAGATACATTGTCAAGTGCTACAACCTTTGCATCATCCTTACCATATTCCTTTGTTAAATTCTCAACTCTTAAAATTTCCATTTAAAATTCACTCCTTAACTTAATAACTGTTTTCTTTGTTTTTATCTTATATACACAGTATAAATAATTCAATGTTACTACAAAGTTACTTTGAAAAATTTTTTCAAAAAAAACAGGGGGCATTAAATCCCCTGTTTCAGTATTAAAATCTTCCTTCTTAACTGTGAAGATACTAACTATGTTTTTTTTTCATAATACCCTAAAAAGTATAAATATGCAAATGCTGGTATTCTTATAAGTTTCTTTCCATTCGGTGCATCATGAACGCCATAATCATCACTTGTTTTTGTAACTATTATTGCTATTCCCCCATCATCTATCTGACAAATAGCACTATCATCTGGAATTGGTGCTCCTTCTCTATACTTTACTTCTATCCATATATTATTAGAATTTGATTTTTCAACAACCACATCTATCTCTTTATCCTTTCTTCCACCTCTATAATATCCTACGGATACAGATGACTTTTGATAATAGGCTGCAACGTGCTTATAGACTGCTGTTTCTACTACTTTTCCCATTTCATCAGGATTTGTAATAATTGAATCATCCATAAGAACCGCATTTCTTATGGCTGCATCTGCTATATATATCTTTGGACTTGCTTTAAGTATTTTCTTTCCAGCCACATCTATCGGCCAGCTCTGATATATGAGATTGCCACTTTCCAGATACTTTATATAATTCTCCACTGTAGGTCTGGATACACCTTGCAGTTCTCTTGAAATTGCCTCTATAGATACAACTGAAGATGATACATTACATAAATATAAAAAAATTCTCTCTAACTCAGTAGAATTCCTTATATTATATAGCGAAGGCAAGTCTCGTTTTAGAACCTTATCTACAACATCTTCTCTTAATATCTGCTGCGCCATAATATCATTATCTGCTAATGCAAGTTCCGGAAATCCTCCAACTTGCAAATATCGTATAAAGTGCTTCTGAATTTCTGAGATTTTTAACATAATACTTGTTCTTTCCTGCTGATTCATGGACAACCATGAATCAATAATATCATCTTCTGGTAATTCTGAAGTTTTTATCTCAAGCAGTTCACAATATTCAAAAAAAGATAACGTTGGCACCACTATAATGCTCCATCTTCCTGCACCACTTTCTGTTGAACCATGTATAAGTACAGGACTTGCAGAACCCGTTGCCACAACCTTACTATCTGGCTGCATATCATATATAATTTTAAGCCAGTTAGCCCAATCCTGTCCATACTGCACCTCATCAAAAAAGTAATAAACATCCTGCTCAGCATATATATTTTCATGATAACATTCTAGAATATCATTAAATCCGGCAAGTTTTAACATAGGGTGATCTAACGAAACATATATGATTTTTTGTGGTTTAACTCCTTTTTTCAATAATTCATCTATAATCTGCATAATAATAGTTGTTTTGCCAACTCTTCTTGCTCCTGTAAGAACAACACTTCTTCTGATTTTTTCATCCCTTAATTTTTTCATTGCCTCGTAATATGCCACTCTTTTATACTTCTTCGTTAACTTTGCATTTATCTGGCCAGTCTTCCACCATGGGTTATAAGACATAAGAACTTTTAAAATTCCTTCCTTCGTAGTTATTGCCATATAAATCACCTCAAAAACCTTTTTTATTTATTATATCAGAAACTTTCAAATTTGTCTACAAACATTCAAAG
>JAILNW010000042.1 GCA_024691145.1 Lachnospiraceae bacterium | reverse complement strand
AAGAACCTTAGGACTTGCTGGCAACAAGATAAAGAAAATTAATACACTAGGAAAGATGAAATGGTTATCAAGACTTGATTTGGCTGATAATGGAATTACAAACTGGGATGACGTCGATGAACTGCCAAAGGTTAATGGAAGACCTTATAAATTACATGTTAATCTTATTTATCAGAGAAATATGTCTGATTATGAAGGATGGAAGATACATACATGGAGAAGAGATCCAAAACTTGACTATGACATGGACTTGCCATTGGATTTGAAATTCCCGGTATCAACATCATCTTCAAAACTAGAATTTGATATGGATATGGTGGAAGATTATTTTCAGTTTATAATACAGATGGAAGAGAAACCTAGTGTCAAAGATATTGAATCCAACAGAACAATAGATGTAGCTTTGACAAAGGGTGATGTGAATATCAAGGTGTGCATTTATGAAGGTAATGAAACGCCAATTGTAATAATGGAGAATGAATAACCTGCATGTAATGGTAAAAAATTATGTGCAGGTATTTTGTTTTGGGGAATATTAAGATGAATAAAATGGTTTAGCCTGCATATAATTATATAAATTATATGCAGGTATTTTTATGAAAGAGTATATAGAAGAAAGGGCTGTTGATATAGCAAATTATATTATTGAAAGTAATGCTACAGTGCGTCAGACAGCAAGAAAATTTGGTATTAGTAAAAGTACAGTTCATAAGGATGTAACAGAGCGTCTTATAAAAATTAATCCCGCTCTTGCAAAAAAAACAAGAGTAGTACTTGATGTTAACAAGGCGGAAAGACATATAAGAGGCGGTATGGCAACTAAGGAGAAATATATGAATCAGCATCGAAATATCAGTTTTTCAGCTGTTTATTAACATTTTTTGTAAATAAAACTAAACAATTAGGAATTAAGACCGATATATTAAGTATAAATAAAAGGTAAAAGTAAAAAAGTAAACGTAATTAAAGAGAAGACGGAAGAACATAAGGATAGTATGACTAGGTAACTGATGGTTGTGCTATCCTTCCTCTATGTTTAAAAACATTTACTTGCATTAATGAGGGTAGTAGATTATAATAAAAAGGTATGATTGGAGATTATTGGTTATTATTGTTAAATAATTAACATGACATAATCAAAATCTATAATAGAAAAGAGGTATTGTATGGGATTAGGAACATTTAAAAGGGGAATTCATCCTGCTGATGATGGCAAGGATATTTCTAAAGATTACCCTATTAAAAAGATTAAGACTGGCGGAGAGTATGTATTTCCTATGTCACAGCACATAGGTGCACCAGCACAGCCTATTGTTAATGTAGGCGATTATGTAAAAGTTGGCCAGAAGATTGGCGAAAGTACAGGATTTATTTCAGCTGTAGTAGTAAGCTCAGTGTCTGGTAAAGTTAAGGCAATTGAAGATCGTATGACAGTTTCTGGTAACAAAGTCAAATCAATCGTTATTGACAATGATGAAGAGTATAATGCCGTTGATGGTTTTGGACAGGACAGGGATTATACAAAATTATCAAATGAAGAAATAAGAAACATTGTAAAAGAAGCCGGTATAGTTGGTATGGGTGGAGCAGGTTTTCCTACACATGTAAAACTTACACCTAAGAATGAAGATGAGATAACTCATATTATTATAAATGGTGCAGAGTGTGAACCTTACCTTACATCTGACTATAGAATTATGCTTGAGGAACCAGAAAGAATAATTGGAGGTATAAAGGTTGTACTCCAGATGTTTCCTAAGGCAGAAGCAATTATAGGAATTGAGGTTAATAAACAAGATGCCATTGAAAAGCTGCAGGCTATGGTTGAAAATGAAGAACGTATAAGCGTTATGCCACTTAAAGTCAAATATCCTCAGGGTGCTGAGAGACAGTTAGTTTATGCAACTACTCATAAAGAGATTAATTCTACTATGCTTCCTGCAGATGCAGGCTGTATAGTTAACAATATAGATACAATTGTAGCAGTATATATGGCAGTATGTAAAACTACACCACTTATCAGAAGAATAATTACTGTAACAGGTGATGCCATTAATAATCCATGTAATATAGAGGCCAGAACAGGCATGAAATATATGGATCTTATTAATGAGGCAGGAGGATTTAAGTGTAAGCCTGAAAAAGTTGTTTCAGGAGGTCCTATGATGGGTATGGCCTTGTTTACACTTGACATTCCTGTTGTTAAGACTTCATCTGCTATCCTTTCCATGACAAAGGATGAAGTTGCGCTTAATGAGCCTACTGCATGTATAAGATGTGGAAGATGTGTTGATGCATGTCCAAGCAAGCTTATTCCACAGAAGATGTATCAGTACTCCAATAATATAGATGACGAAAGCTTCGAACATATTAACGGTATGGAATGCTATGAGTGTGGATGCTGTACTTATGTATGTCCTGCAAAGTTAAGACTTACTCAGGCATTTAAGCTTACAAGAAGAAGAATTATGGATAACAGACGTAAAAAATAGTTTGAATATATTGGAGGTATTATAAAGAAATGAATGAGATGTATAATGTTTCAACATCCCCTCACATGCTTTGTAACAGAAGCACAAAGACAATAATGAGAGATGTTGTAATTGGATTATTACCAGCGACATTTTTTGGAATATATAATTTTGGTATAAGGGCTCTTGTTATTATTTTAGCATGTGTTGCAAGTGCTGTACTTTCTGAGTATTTGTTTCAGAAAGGTATGCATAAGAAGATTACTGTAGGAGACTATAGCGCAATTATTACAGGTTTGCTTTTAGCACTTAACCTTCCGGTGTCATTACCTATATGGATGGCTGTACTTGGAAGCGTATTCGCTATTATTGTAGTTAAACAGCTTTTTGGAGGATTAGGACAGAATTTTATGAATCCTGCTCTTGGTGCAAGATGTTTCCTTGTAATATCATTTGCAGGAAGAATGACATCATTTGCAGTTGAAAAAACTGGTTCAATTATAAATGGACGTATGGCTGTTGACGGAGTCAGTGGTGCAACACCTCTTACAGCACTTAAAGCCGGAGAGAGCGTTGATGTAATGAAGATGTTTATTGGAACAACAGGAGGAACAATTGGAGAGACTTCTGCTTTGGCAATTTTAATCGGTGGATTATATCTTGTAATCAGAAAGGTTATTTCACCTAAGATTCCTTGTATTTATATAGGAACTGTGGCAGTATTTACAGCTATTTATTCAGCATGTTCACAGAACGGATTTGATTTTAATTTTGTTTTAGCTCATATTTGTGGTGGCGGACTTATGCTAGGTGCTGTATTTATGGCAACTGATTATGTAACATGTCCGATTACTCCAATGGGTAAAGTAGTATTTGCATTATTACTTGGAATATTTACTTCAATATTCAGATTATTTGGCGGTTCGGCAGAAGGCGTTTCATATGCTATTATTTTCTGTAACCTTTTAGTGCCACTTATTGAAAAGGTTACTATACCTACAGCATTTGGAAAAGGGGGTAATAATAATGGCAGCAGATAAGAAAAATAAGAACACAATACTAAAAGACGCATTAATATTATTTTTAATAACACTTATTTCAGGTGGAATTCTTTCAGTTGTTTATGAGGTAACAAAAGAACCAATTGCAAAAGCTGAAGAAAAGAATAAGATGGAAGCATATAAGGCAGTATTTCAGGATGCAGAAACATTTGACAGTGATGAGGCTCTTTCAGATAAAGTCAGTGACTCAGAAAGTCTTATAAGCAATGATTATCAAGGCGTAAAGATTAACGAAGCTATGTATGCCAAGGATAAGGATGGCAACAACTGCGGATATGTTATGAGTATAACATCGTCAAATGGATATGGCGGAGATATTACAATTTCACTTGGAATAGACAGTGAGGGAACTGTTAAGGGCATGGAAATCCTTAGTATAAATGAGACTGCAGGTCTTGGTATGAAGGCTAAGGAAGACAGCTTTAAAAGCCAGTTTAAGGAAAAGAAAGTGGAGCAGTTTGAGTATACAAAGTCTGGAAAGACTAAGGATAATGAGATTGATGCTCTTAGTGGTGCAACTATAACAACAAAAGCAGTAACAGGAGCAGTTAATGCGGGAGTTTATTTTTTCAATAACTCTTTAAACAAGTAGTAATGGAGGTAAGGATATGAGTGTTATAAATGAAAGATTGAAGAATGGAATTATTAAAGAAAATCCTACATTTGTTCTTATGTTAGGTATGTGTCCTACTCTTGCTGTTACTACATCGGCTATTAACGGACTTGGAATGGGACTTACAACAACAGCAGTTCTTGCATGTTCAAACATGCTTATATCGATGCTTCGTAAGGTAATACCTGATAAGGTAAGAATACCAGCCTATATCGTAATTGTAGCATCATTAGTTACTGTTGTACAGCTTTTGTTACAGGGATATGTTCCTTCACTATATGATTCGCTTGGCATTTACATTCCTCTTATAGTTGTTAACTGTATTATATTAGGAAGAGCAGAGTCATATGCTTCTAAGAACCCGGTTATAGCATCACTTTTTGATGGTATCGGAATGGGACTTGGATTCACTGTTGGTCTTACAAGCATAGGTATTTTCAGAGAATTCCTTGGCAATGGAACTATATTTGGCAAAGTAATTTATACTGCATCTAAGGGAAATGGTATTGCACCTGTTTCAATATTTGTACTTGCACCAGGAGCATTCTTTGTACTTGCAATGTTAACAGCAATACAGAACAAACTTAAGATGCCATCAGCAACTAACGCTTCTTCAGATGGTGCGGCATGTGGAGGAAAGTGCTCAGGATGCACAAGCACAACATGTATTGCGAAGAATGCAGTTAAAGAAGCAGAGTAACTTGTAGATATAGATAAAATAGAGGTATGATATATGAAAGAGTTAATTTTAATACTTATAAGTGCGTCTGTAGTAAATAATGTCGTACTTAGCCAGTTTTTAGGATTATGTCCGTTTTTAGGTGTTTCTAAAAAAGTAAATACAGCACTTGGCATGGGTGGAGCAGTTATATTTGTTATAACTATTTCTTCTGCCATTACAAGTACAATTTATAAATTTATACTTGAACCAAACAAATTGGATTATCTTCAGACAATAGTATTTATACTTGTTATAGCAGCTCTTGTTCAGCTTGTAGAGATGTTCTTGAAGAAATCAAGTCCATCATTATACAATTCCCTTGGAGTTTATCTCCCGCTTATTACTACAAACTGTGCCGTACTTGGTGTAGCACTTAAAAATGTTCAGTCAGGTTACAGCATACTTGAAAGTACAGTTTGCGGTTTTGGAACAGCAGCAGGCTTTACAATTGCTATTGTAATTCTTGCAGGAATAAGAGAAAGAACAGAGCATAATGATATACCAGAGTCTTTTAAAGGAACACCTATTGTTCTTATTACAGCAGGACTTATGGCCATTGCGTTCTTTGGTTTCTCAGGTTTGATATAGGAGGAATTGATGATGGATTTTAATGCAATTTTACTAGCAGTTGCAGTTATATCAGTACTGGGATTGCTTATAGGTTTATTTCTTGGAATAGCAGGAGAAAAACTTAAGGTAGAAGTTAATGAAAAGGAAATAGAAGTAAGAGAGTGCCTCCCTGGTAATAACTGTGGTGGATGCGGATTTGCAGGCTGTGATGCTCTTGCAAAGGCAATAGCAGATGGAAAAGCTGAAGTAGGTGCATGTCCTGTTGGAGGAAAGCAGGTAGCTGACAAAATTGCAGCAGTTATGGGAGTTGAAGCCGGAGAAGTTCTTAGAATGGCTGCAGTTGTAAGATGTAAAGGAACATGTGATAATGCCAAGAGCAAGTATAATTATGTTGGAATTAATGATTGCCGTGATGTTACAATTGTTCCTGGTGCAGGTGACAAAGCCTGTTCCTTTGGCTGTCTTGGTTATGGAACCTGTGCTTCTGTCTGTGACAATGATGCCATTACAGTAATTGATGGTGTTGCTGTTGTTGATAAGGAAAAATGTATTGGCTGTGGAAAGTGTATAAAGGCTTGTCCAAAGCACGTTATTGAACTTATTCCATATGATGCTGAGCATGTAGTAAAATGTTCTTCAAAGGATAAAGGCAAAACAGTTAAGGATATTTGTAAAACTGGATGTATCGGATGTTCATTATGTGCAAAGAATTGTGAAAATGAAGCAATTACAATGGTGGATAACCTTCCACAAATAGATTACAGCAAATGTACCGGATGTGGAAAGTGTGCAGAAAAGTGTCCTGTAAAAGTAATTAGTTAGTGATATATGTGTATAACAGGTGGGAGTTCTGATTTGAGGTATGTATATGGGTAATTCATTTGAAAAATTCAGAAAAAATGATGTATATTTAATTGTAATACTTATTGTTATTGGTATAGCAGGTCTTATATTGATGCAGGCAGTTAAAAAACAGGGTGGAACAGTTGTTGTTAAAGTAGATGGAAAAGTATACAAGGAACTTAAATTGTCTGAAAATCAGACTGTTGAGATAGTTAATGATAAAGGAAATAAAAATATACTTGAAATAAAGGATGGAAAGGTCGATATGACTTATGCGGACTGTAATAATCAGGTATGTGTTAATCATAAAAAAATAATGTATAATGGTGAAACCATAATATGTATGCCGAATGATGTTATTGTGGAAATTCATTCGGATGATGATAGTAATGTAGATGCTGTTGCAAGATAGAAAAGGGGATAATTGTGAAAAAGGTAGCACTTTATGGTATGTATGTAACACTTGCCTTTGTGTTTAGCTACATAGAGCATGTTATTATGCCAGTTAATGGGATTCCTGGCATAAAGCTTGGACTTGCAAACGTTGTGGTTGTTACTGCCTTATATATTCATGGGGTAAGAACTGGCATGTTTGTAAATATTGTGAGAATAATTCTTGCGGGACTGCTGTTTGGTAACCTTTTTGGTATTATATACAGTATGGCAGGAGGAATGACAAGTTTTATTGTAATGGTAATAATGAAAAAAACAGATAGATTCAGTATAAAAGGTGTAAGTGTTACCGGGGGCGTTATGCATAACATAGCTCAGATAGCTGTTGCAGCGGTTATGTTAAAGACAAAGGCGGTTTTTTCATATCTTCCAGTTCTCATTATTGCAGGAACAATAATGGGAGTTCTAGTTGGAGTTATTAGCAGTTTTGTTGTACCGGCAGTTAAGAAGTATGAGAATATTTAGTATAGTGATTTTTATATACTAGTGACAAAAAGGATGTGTAATTATGTATGAGATTCTTATAGCCTCCAAAGATGAGGAAAGGGCAGAAGTATTAGAAGAAAATATTAATAATAATGTTAATGATATAAGAATTGATAAGGCATATAGTGGTGCACAGACATTAGAAAAAATTAATGAAAATAAGTA
>JAILNW010000023.1 GCA_024691145.1 Lachnospiraceae bacterium | reverse complement strand
TATGCTGATTCTTTTTGGAATAAATAATAAACTAGATATTGGAACTATGACTTGTTGCCTTATATTTACGTTATATGGTATTCGTCTTGGAGGATATCTTGCTTACCGTGAGTTTAAGATGACTTCCTATAATAAAAATATGGTGGGTGAAATTAAAGAAACAGTTACTTTCTTTGTAAAGATTATGATATGGGTTACATGTGCACTTTTATATGTGCTTCAGGTTCTTCCTGTATTTTACCGTTTGCAAAATGAAAGTGGTTCTAATATGTGGACTTATATTGGTATTGGTGTAATGCTATTTGGAATTATACTTGAATCAGCTGCAGATTTACAGAAGAATAAAGCTAAGAAAGTAAATCCTAAACGCTTTGTTGATACAGGTTTATATCGTCTTGTACGTTGTCCGAATTATCTGGGAGAAATGCTATTCTGGACAGGTGTTGTTATTTCGGGTATAGGCAGTGTTACAGGCTGGCAGTGGTTACCTGTAAGCATCGGATACATTGGTATAATATTTGTAATGTTTAGTGGTGCAAGACGTCTTGAAATAAGACAGAATAAAAACTATGGCAATGACCCTGTATATCAGGAGTATGTAAAGACAGTGCCTATTCTTGTGCCATTTATTCCACTTTACAGTGTTGAAAAATATAAATGGCTAGTGGGATAAATATTAGAATCAGATTAAAAAAGCTCCTGCCTTATTGCTTTATAATTTATGCAATAATATAATTATAATCAAGAACAAAATATAAAGTATTAGGTAGGAGGAATTGATTTATGGATTATGAAAAAGAACGAAGAGAAGCTATTGAAGCAGGAAATAGAGCCTTATCAAGTCTTAAAGCAGCCAGGGCTGATCTTAATAGTGCAGGTAATTGGGGGATTTTTGATTTGCTTGGAGGCGGTTTTTTAACGGATGTTATTAAACATTCAAAAATGAATAATGCTCAGGTAAATATGGAACGTGCAAAATGGGAGTTAGAAAACTTTGGTAAAGAATTATCAGATATTGCAGGATACATAACATTTGATTTTAATACCATGGATTTTCTTAGTTTTGCAGATTATTTCTTTGATGGACTGCTAGCAGACTGGCTGATGCAGGATAGAATCAACAAGGCTAAAAGCCAGGTTGACGAAGCAATAAGCCGAGTGACATATATTTTGGAGAGGTTATAGTAACAAACTAATAGATGTAGAAAGGTTAGATTGTAATGGTCTGACCGTTTTTTTGTATTTATAACTGTTCTCAATGATTGACTTAATGGAGTTTATAGATTATCATGGTTATATAATAAAAATGAAGGAAAAATTTGGGAGGATTTGATGAACATTTATATAGATTTTGATGATTGTTTATGCGAAACAGCACGTTATTTTTCTGAACTTGTAAAAGAACTATTTGGTAAGAACGTGCCATATGAGAATATCAAGTACTTTGACTTGGATAAGTCATTTGAATTAACGGATGCAGAGTTTGAAAAGATGATGATTGAAGCCCACAGACCAGAGGCACTTCTATCATATGACGAAACTCCAGGTGCAATAGAGGCAGTAAATGGTTTTATAGATGCAGGACATACTGTATCTATAATAACTGGACGTCCATATAGCTCATACGAACCATCAAGAGAATGGCTTGACCGTCATGGACTGGACAGGGTGAAATTATTCTGCCTTAATAAGTATGGAAGGGACAGCTTTATCAAGGATAGTGAGTTCAGTCTTGAGATTGATGATTATTATAAAATGCATTTTGATTATGCTATTGAGGATTCACCAAGGGCATTTAAATTTTTTGAACATTTGCCTAATCTTAAGGTACTGGTTTACAACCGCCCATGGAATAAAGAGTGTGAGTTCCCTGGGGAGAATTATTGTAGATGCTACGACTGGGAGACAATTGGAAAAATAATAAAAGGCATTTAAACAGTCATAAATGGAGGTATTAAAATTGGTATATACAGTAACATTTAATCCAGCCATAGATTATGTTGTTCGTACAAAAGATTTAAATCTTGGGGAGGTAAACCGAGCTTCCTATGAGGAAATGTTCTTTGGTGGCAAGGGAATAAATGTTTCTATAGTGTTAAATGAGCTTGGAATTAAGTCAAAGGCATTAGGCTTTGTTGCAGGATTTACAGGTGAAGCTATAGAAAATGGAATTAAAACCATGGGCATAGATACGGATTTTGTAAGATTAAAGAATGGCAATTCACGTATAAATGTTAAGATAAAGGCCAGGGAAGAAACAGAGCTAAATGGCCAGGGACCTTATATTGATGAAGAAGAATTAAATAAGCTTTTTGAAAAACTCGATAGTCTTAAGGAAGGCGATACCCTTATACTTGCTGGAAGTATTCCAAACAGCCTGCCTTCTGATGTATATGAGAAGATTATGAAGAGGCTGTCAGGAAAAAATATAAAGACTGTTGTGGATGCTACAAAGGAACTTTTACTAAATGTCCTTAAGTACAGACCATTTCTTATAAAACCCAATAATTTTGAACTTGGTGAGATGTTTGGAGTAAAGCTTAAAACTAACGAAGAAATAGAAGAGTATGCTAAGAAACTCCAGGAAAAAGGTGCAAGAAATGTACTTGTTTCAATGGCAGGTGATGGAGCACTTCTTGTTGATGAAAATGAAAAAACTTATATTTGTGGAGTATGTAAAGGGACTGTTAAAAACTCGGTAGGTGCAGGAGATTCAATGGTTGCTGGGTTTGTTGCAGGATTGTTAAAAGGTGATTATGAATATGCTTTGAAACTAGGAACTGCAGCAGGAGGAGCAACAGCATTTTCCGATGGTTTAGCAACTAAAGAAAAGATTGAAGAACTATTTAAAACACTCTAAAATAAAAGGAATGATTATATGGTTATTGATGATGGCCTGTATTGATATTTATCAGGTTTTTGGAGGAAATTAATAATGAGTAAGATAAAAGAGTTTGTAAAAAATATAAGCCCACTTAACAACCGGACTGAAATGCCAGGGATACTTTATATCCTTAAGGTTATTATAATATTCTGGTTTGTAAAATTTGGTGCTGAAGTAATTTGCGAAGGGGTTGTAATATTACTGCATTTTGCATGTGGCAAAAACCCATTAAAAGGTGAGATATTCGATTATAGCACAATTACACTGATTACATATTATGGGTATAGTTTAATGATTGGAATAATTATAATGTATTGGAAGTTGTTTCAGAAGAAGTCTGTATCTGAACTAGGGTTTACTAAAAAAGCTGGAACCTGCTTTATCGGAGCAATTATTGGTGCAGTGCTTGTTTTAGTTTCTGTAGTTATTATAGTGATTACTGGTGCTATAACTTATGAGGGTGTATTTAAAAGCATTGACTATGTTTATATATTACTTATGCTGGGAGGATTTATATTTCAGGGAGCATTGGAAGAAGTCCTTTGCAGGGGAGTTGTTCTGCAGCTTCTTAAAGAAAAGACTTCGGTTTATGTTGCAATAGGTATTAGTACATTATTGTTTATCATTCCTCATATTTCTAAAATGACAGAGGAAAGTGGAGGAGTATTAGCATTTGCTATAATAAATTTGATACTGATATCATTTATTTTTTCAATTATTACACTTTATTTTAAGAGTATCTGGCCTGCCTGTGGACTTCATTCAATATGGAATTATGTCCTCTATAATATTTTGGGACTAAATCTCAGTGGAAATGATAAGAAGACTGCAGCTGTTTTCAATATGAAAAGTAACGGAAATAATATATTAAATGGCGGAATATATGGTATTGAAGCAAGTGTTATTACTGCAATAGTTTTAGCGACAACATTGGTTATTATGACTTATTCTATGAGAAAAAGAAAAGTTAAGTTATAAATAAGCTCAGATAATGGGGAAAACGTAATGTATAAGACATATTGTAAATTAACGGTTTTATTTGAAGATCCATTTTGGATTGGTGTTTTTGAAAAAACAGATGGAGAAAAGCTTTCTGTTGCTAAGGTAACTTTTGGAGCAGAACCTAAGGATTATGATGTTTACGAAGGTGTATTAAAGCATTATTATAATTTGAAGTTTAGCAAATCAATAACTGCTGAGGTAAAGGAAATAAAAATTAATCCAAAGAGAGCATTAAGAGAAGCAAAAAAACAGGTTAAAGCAGTTGGGATTGGAACAAAGTCACAGCAAGCTTTAAAATTACAGCAAGAGCAAAACAAATTAGAAAGAAAAGTAAAAAGCCGAGAACAGAAACAGGCTGAAATTGACAGATTATTTGAACTGAAACAGCAGAAGAAAAAAGAGAAACATAAAGGAAGATAGATAAAGGTGGATTATTAATGAGAGAATTATTTACTATAGACAAGAAGAATTATATTGAAAATGGTACTGTAGGTAAGAGACCTTCCGTTAGAGGTATAATAATTAAAGAAAACAAGATCGCTTTAATGCATAGCTTAAAGTATGATTACTACAAGCTTCCAGGTGGGGGAATTGAAGAAGGTGAGGATTTAATTCAAACACTTATAAGAGAGGTAAAAGAGGAAAGTGGCCTTGTGGTTAAAGAATCTTCAATAAAAGAGTTTGGATATGTCAGAAGAATTGAAAAAGGATTATTTGAAGATATTTTTATTCAGGAGAATTATTATTATCTCTGCGATGTTGAGGATAATATAGAAGAACAAAGCCTTGATGATTATGAGGAAGAAGAAAAATTTGTATTAGAGTATACTACCTTAGAACATGCTATAGATATTAATAGTAATGGAAATCATGGTCAAAAGGCGGACAGTGAAAATTTTAGGGGAATGATTGAAAGGGAAAATAAGGTGTTTGAGATAGTTAAAAATGAGGTAGTAGCTGGAGAAAAAATAATTAAGGAAAAAGCAAAAGAAGATAAAACATGTAAAATCAATGCAATTGTGTATTTAATAGTGGCATATGCAAGTATAATTTTATTTTTGAAGGCACCTGGAATAAAGAATTCAAATTTGCAGCTTTTTATACTGGCAAGCCCAGCATTACTGGGAATTTATAATGCTATTTATCTGAGAATAAACAAATCAAAGATTTCCAGAGAAACTTTACTAGGATGTAGTGTTTTGATTAAGTACGGACTTATACCTATGTATATAGTAGGTGGATTGATAAATACTTACTTGCTTTTAATAATGTTTATACCATTTGGCTTTAATTTTATATCTTCGCCAGTTATAATAACAATGCTAAGTATATATGGATATATGGATGTGCTGTGTGGAAATGTTTTTTCCTGTAGATATCTTAAAAAAGCAAAGGAAGAAAATATTTATCGTAAATGGCAGATTATTGTATTGACTGTGTTTCAGTTCTTTTTTACGCTAGATGTGATTTCTGTGGGTGTTATGACTCTAAAAGAAAGGAAATATGCAAAGATTACAATTGTAGTTTTAACAATATTAGGTTTAAGTATATTTGGTACGATTACATGGTTGGTTGTAAGTATTCTAAAGTTTTTGTTAT
>JAILNW010000015.1 GCA_024691145.1 Lachnospiraceae bacterium | reverse complement strand
GTATATCAGAAAAAAAAATATAATCAACCACTTTTTCATGTCATTTAATTTTTTAGTTTAGCTTATTTTAAAATATTTTCTGTATAACAAACAAAATGCCGCATTTTCATGCGACATTTTTAGGGATGTATTAATTAATTTTCTAAAAAACTTATAAACTTTTTCATGTAGCGAACAAACATTATTAATGTTCATCGCTTTTTCTATATTCTAACAAATCTCCTGGTTGGCAATCCAAGGCATTGCATAATCTTGTAAGGGTTGAAACTTTAATAGCCTTAGCCCTTCCATTCTTTAAAACAGATATATTTGCAATTGTTATGCCCACCCTTTCAGCTAATTCTGTAACACTCATCTTTCTCTTTGCAAGCATAACATCAATGTTAAAGATTATCTCACCAACATCTGGAGTGAGATCTATAACAGCTTCCTTTTCTTCAGCCATTTCTTCTGCCTCCTCAATAAACTAAAATCCCACATATCTTTTGTAAAAAATCTAAATCGTTAATTCATTCTCTTCCTGTAACTTGGCTGCCTTTACCACCATATGTGATAACAGAGCTGACGCGATGGATACCGCTATACCAAAAATTATTATTATAAGAAGTCCAAGAGCTGTTCCTTGATGCTCCATACCAAGTACCATATAAAGTACTTCCATTGCAAATACAAGATATGACGCTATACTTGCAAGATATGATATCCACTTAAGGTATGTTGCATTCTGTATGCAAAATGACTTGTCTTTTCCAATATTAACTGCTATTCTAAATAAACAATACATTGTTATATAATAAGGAACCGATGTAAACCATATAAGTGCCAGCCATGGATAATGCCATCTCTCATATGATTGTGTTCCATCAAATACTGTGTTTCCATACATAGGTACAAGCATAATGTACACCAAAAGTCCGCATATGGACATTCCTAAAACTATAATCTTAAGGTAAATTGAAAGATCCCTTTGTTTCAACTTTGCCCCCTCCTTCTAAGTTAAATTTTATAATGAGAATTCTAACTCTTTAGTAATTTCCATACAATCATAATAAATCTCATCTCTTATTTTGCATTTATTAAAAGATGTAATATTAAAACTGCTGTATCTCTTTCCTCTTATATCACACTTAACATAATTATCATAATTATAATCATATTCAGGTGCGTCTTCAAGATCTTCATATTCAAATAACTCATCTCTGTCATTCATATACTCTTTAATTACTTTAACATAACCAGAATAATCTTCATAATCATCATAATCAACATAATCACCAAAAAGAATACATACTATTCTGCATTTATCTTCTGTTGTGGCATAATCACTATAATAAAAATCCTTAAGTGCATTACAAGCACCATCACCTAAATTACTAAGGCACTCAAAATCAAGTTCTGCATTCTTTTTATTAGCATCAAGTTCTTTTTCATACTTGTGAATATTGTATCTTGCAATAATACCATCTATATTAGCAACACTCATAACAAGTATAGTAAATGTACCAGCAACTATTATGTAATGAAGAACATCAAATCTTCTTGCCTGTCTTACTGCAACTAAAATCATTGAGAACAGAATAAATATCATAATGCATGATAAATATGTTCTTGATCTTGTAAGACCATAAGCATTAATATACATAACCATCTTACTCTCTGCTGTAAGAATAAGTACTATTGTAAAAATACAAAGCAAAATATTCTGAAATCTGTTATAACCAGTAACCTCAAAAGGCTCTCCAACAAACTTCTGTGCTGCCTTTCTTATCTCATAACCGGTAATATCTTCATTCTCTTTGCGCTTTGTAATCATTCTTGTAATAGCAAGTATCACTATATTGATACAAACAACAAAGAACATTTCATAAAATCCCTTTTTAGCATACTCAGAATAAGTATATTCCTCAGGAAGTACTCCTGCAAATGCCTTAAACAAATAACCAAACTGTGAAATTGCAAAAAGCACATATATAAAGTTAATTGAAGTAATTGCACTTCCTATAGTTACATGGGATACAACTCTTCTTGTTTCCCTTCTGTAATCAAAATACTCTTTATCACTATTAAAATTATTATATCTTATTGCTCTGCTTATATAACTGTTATACATGTTGCCAAGTACAAGTCCGCCAAGATATAATGCAAAAGGTATAGATATAATAAGCTTAACAATTACCTCAAAATCAATGTACTCAACCCATGAGAACAACTTATGCATAAAAGCTTCAAACTCTGGATCTGCATTCATAAGTGATATAATAACGATTATAAGTACCGGAATCATAACTACAAAACCAATAACTGCAGGTCCTAACTTTTTAAATCCCTTCTTGCTTTTACCTGATTTCACTGAAGAAAAAGCAATAGTAAAATTCTCAAATGGTGTGCTAAATAAAATATTCTTTGCATCTCCAAAACAATAACTCTTATCACCCTTTGCCATAAGTGTACCACAATTATTACCAATCCAGTATGTTAATAATACACCCATAACCACTAATAATGATAATTCCATAATATCATTATTAAATACGAAAAACATGGCCGCCGATATAATTAATCCTACAAAGCAAAATGTACTTTCAACTGTTCCCTTCTTTCCTTTCACCTTAAAGAACAATTCTGTACCAATCAAAAACAACGTAACAAAAACTGCAAATCCCGTTCCCATATCACCTATGGAGATTGTTAACATACAATAAAATGAAATCACAAAAAGTAAAATTGTGTATAACACATCTGACTTTTCAAATTCAGGCTTTGATTCATCATCTGATTCAACCTTAGAAACCTTTGCATTCGAAACAGCGACTGTTTTTCTTTCTCCCTGTATAATCCCCTTTTCTGTACGTGCTCTCCTTTTAATACTATCCTCAACTACTTTTTCAACTTTACTTTCTACCCCACTGTTATCATTCACGTCTATCTCTTCAGTCTGTTTAATTGGATTAGCTTCAATACTGCTAATTTCTTCATTATTATCCATAACTAAATACTCCTTAACTAAATATTTTACTCCAACCTCACCAACTATATTTAGTTTAACATTAG
>JAILNW010000451.1 GCA_024691145.1 Lachnospiraceae bacterium | reverse complement strand
ACAGAATCCTCATATATGTATATGCTTGCTGTATCTGGATGATGCAATGAGGCATTCAGCTTAGCGGTTTTAATGGACTTTTTTGTACTATTTATTATCGATACTGCCGATGAAATAAAAGCCAGTCCTAAATTTGACAATAGAAAATATTCTCTTCTTAAAGGAAGTTTTCCATTAAAAATTATCATTGATATAAATCCAGTAATGAATACAAGAAATATAAAAAAGAAAACTGTATAAAATAAAGTAAATTTGATAGCAATTGATGGTTTTATTTTTATACTTCGTTTGATAAAGTTAAGACAGTCTTCTTTATTGTAACTATAGTCAAATTTATCTTTATAATTGTTTTCAGGTATTGCTATAAATTTGGTATTATCAAAATATTCTAAGGCAGTAGTTTCTTCTGTCTTAATTTCTGGAATATATTCAGAAATTGCATATTTTGAAAAAAATCTTAGTTTTTTAGATGTAACTGTTTTAATTCCTTTTGATTGTAAATGTAACACCAACTCATCCAGCTTATTTCCTAATGTATCTTTTGGAATAGCAAGTTCCAATGAGTGTGATTTTGGAAGTATTATAAATAATTTGTCTGTAATCACACCATATAGCCAGTCTTCATAAGTATAAGTCACGTCTATTTGCGAACTATGAACATTTATGCAATTATCATAGAATGATAAAGTAAAATGGCTGTTAAAGATTGAATTGTTAAAATCATAGTTCTTGTAGTAGTTCTTTTTGGCTCCTCTAATAAAAAAGAGAGTTATAACACGCTGATTTTTGGCATTAAAATTTTTAAGAATCAATACTAATAAAATAACATTCATAATAAGCCATACACAGAGCGAGATAATTAGTATGGCATCTTGCGAAATTGTAGTGCCAATAAATATTATTAAAAATGGTAAAGTTATAATATTTGGAATGCAGAATATTAAACCAAGTATTTTTACAAGCATATTTGTATCAACACGAGGTTTTAATTTGCTATAAAAAAGTATTATAGTTTTTGATAGTGATATATCCCATAAATCATCTTTGGCTAGATTAAAATTAAAATCCATAATTAACCCCTTTCGACTATACATTTATATTTTATAGTTTTTTTATAGTTTCTTTATACTCAATTAATTGAATTATACAATAAGTAGGCATATAATACAAGCATAAGGTTTAATAAAAATATATTTAATTTATATGGAGGTAATTATTATGAATGGAAAGAGTAAAGGAGCAATAATAGCAGCGGGAGTAATTGTTATAGCTGCAGGTGGTGTAGGAGTAGCAGGATATATGGGAAAGATTCCTGTAATCAGCAAAGTATTTAATAAAGAGGCAGCAAAGACAGGTAAAAAAACAGAAACTTGTAATGATAATAATAAGGATTCCAAAGAGGGACTTGTTTATGATTTAAACAAAGATGGTGTGGATGAGGTAATTACAATGCAGTTAGATAAGGTTTCTCATGATGAATATGATGAGTCTGTTTTAACTGTATATATCAATAAAGACAAGGATAATGAAGTTAAAAAAGAATGGAGCAGTGCCTATGATATGAAAGAGGCAAAGTTTGCTGACATAGATGAAAAAGATGACTATATTGAGATGTTTGTAGAGGAGCCAGATGTATGTAATGCGGTTTATACGCATATTTATCGTTATGATGGTAAAGACTTAGAAGAGATAGGCTGTGTAGGTTCAAGAGGAGTAGAATATGATAAATTAAAAGGTGATGGAGAATTATACTATATGGGCATTGCAGATTGTATGAATTCCTGGCCTATGGAAAAAAGTGTTGAATTAAAAGATGGAGAGATTTGTGAGAAAAATGAATGGGCTGTTATAAAATATCCAGATGGAGACAAGACATATGAAGCGAAGATGGATATATCAGCTTACAAAGATAAGGATACAAAATCAGAAGCTTTGGTTATAAAAAAAGGAGCTAAATTACATTTCGACAGTTACTTTGATAATGCCTGGACAGACAGCACAGATGAAAATCTAATATATGAAGGCTGGGTTGCATTCACAGCAGATGATGGTACAAAAGGATGTTTCCATGTATTAAACCAAGGTACAGTAGATTCTAATGGAGAAGAAATCAATGTTAGTGATGTGTTTGATGATATGTATATTGTACAGTAAAACTTTTAAACCATAAAATTATTAAAATAAGCCGTAATTGAAATAATAAAAATTTCATGATATACTTTAATATATTATTAATTGGAGGGTATGTTATGAAGAACAAAAAGAAAATAATTATCATTTCAGTTGTGGTGGTAATAGGTTTAATTGCAGCATATTA
>JAILNW010000075.1 GCA_024691145.1 Lachnospiraceae bacterium | reverse complement strand
GTAATAATGCAATAGATACTGCACTGTCTCCTTCAAAAGGTACAATACCAGCAATCATCTCATATAATGTGATACCTAAGGAATAAATGTCACTTCTTTCATCACTAAATCCGCCTCTCGCCTGTTCAGGTGAAATATAATGTACTGAACCCATGGCTGTAGATGTAAGTGTATTAGATGTTGTAGCCTTGGCAATACCAAAGTCTGCAACCTTAACCTTTCCTTCCTTTGAGATAATAATATTCTGTGGTTTTATATCTCTATGAATTATATGATTATTGTGAGCTGCTTCCATACCCTGTGCTATCTGGATTCCTATACCAATAGCCTCTCTTATATCAAGTCTTACTTTTCTTTCGATAAAATTCTTTAAAGTAATACCTTCTATAAGTTCCATAACGATATAATATAAGCCATTCTCTTCACCAACATCATAAACATTAACAATATTAGGATGTGATAAACCTGCTGCAGATTGTGCCTCAGCTCTGAACTTAGAAACGAAATTTATATCGTTGCTAAACTCTGGCTTCATAATCTTAATCGCAACAAACCTTTCTAACTTATGACACTTGGCCTTGTAAACATCGGCCATTCCCCCCGAGCCAACCTTTTCTATGATTTCATATCGGTCAGCTATAAACATTCCCGGATTTACCATATTATTTCTCCTTTAACTAAAACAGAAACTAATTAGTTGCAAGTATTACAGTAATATTATCTTTTCCACCGTAACTATTAGCTTTCTTTATTAAACGCTCAACTGCGCTATTATAATTATTCTTATCCCCAGTTACTGTGTCTCTTATCTCGTCGTCATCCATCATGTTAGTCAGTCCATCAGTACACATAAGAATTATATTATCTTGTTCCATCTCGATTTCAAAAAAATCGATTTCTAAATCATTTGCTGTCCCCAATGCCCTTGTTATAATATTCTTATTAGGATGAAATCTTGCTTCTCTTCGCTCAATCTCTCCTCTTTTTATCATCTCTTCAACAAGAGAATGATCTTCTGTTATCTGTCGTATCTCCTCATTGTCAATAAGATACAATCTTGAATCTCCAACATTAGCAACATATAAAGAATTACCAAGAACTGTTGCAACTACTACAGTTGTACCCATTCCCATAAGTTCTTCGTTGCTTTCTGAATCTTCAACTAATTTTTTATTAGCAGCTCTAATAGCAGACTCAAGCAAACTTATAGGTGTAACACATTCTGTGTTCTCCTTAACAAACTCTACAATGCTTATTACGCTTTCCCTTGACGCGTAATCTCCGCCTTTGTGTCCCCCCATGCCGTCTGCAACTATATATAAGTTAGGAAGAATACCCACTTCTTCATCAGAACAATATACATAATCCTGATTCATCTTCCTCATGCTGCCAATATCTGTCATATAATATGATTTCATGCCTGCACTCCTACTCTTTTTGTTCTTTTATATAGCTTCGCCTAAGTTGTCCACATGCGGCGTTAATATCCGCTCCCATCTCTCTTCGGATGGTAACATTAACTTTATTATCCTCAAGAATTCTCTTGAACTTCATAATATACTCTTCTTTTGAATGCTTATAATCCCTTTCCTTTATAGGATTAACAGGTATCAGATTCACGTGGCAGTTAAGCTTCTGAAGAAGTTTTGCTAAAGCTAATGCTTCTTCTTTACTATCATTAACATGCTCTATAAGACTGTATTCAAAGGTAATTCTTCGCTTTGTCTTATCATAAAAATAATGACATGCCTTCAAAATCTCATCTATCGAATACTTATTAGCTACCGGCATAATCTCCCTTCTCTTCTCGTCATTAGGTGCGTGAAGGGAAATGGCTAATGTTACCTGTAACTTCTCATCAGCAAATCTTATAATATTAGGTACCAGCCCACATGTTGATACTGTTATATTCCTCGAACTAATATTAAGTCCTTTTTCGGATGTAATTAAGCCGATAAAGCGAATCAGATTATCATAATTATCAAAAGGCTCTCCAGAACCCATAACTACTATATTAGATACTCTTTCGCCAATATCCTTCTGAATCATATAAATCTGTCCTATCATCTCTGAAGGTGTAAGATTACGCTCCAGCCCATCTATTGTAGATGCACAGAATCTGCAACCCATCCTGCAGCCTACCTGAGAGGATATACATACGCTGTTCCCATGCTTATACTTCATAAGAACACTCTCTATGACACAGCCATCATACAACCCAAACAGATACTTTCTTGTTCCATCAATCTTAGATTCATACATTTCAAGTATTCGTGGCATTCTGATAATGCAGTCCCTTTCAAGTACTTCTCTAAGATTTTTAGAAAGATTAGACATATCACTGAAGGAAGAAGCAAGTTTCACATGAAGCCACTCATAAATCTGGGCAGCCCTGAACTTCTTCTCACCAATTGACACTATGTAATTATTAAGTTCTTCCATATCCATCGACAAAATATCCAATCTCTCCATCTTTAATTATAACCTCAAATTTCCGATTTGTATATACTACTTTTTAACAAATTTTGAAATAAAAAAGCCTGAAGTGTTAAATTCATCTGGTAAAATTTGTAAAAAGCCCTTTTCAGCTCCCATTCCATGCATAATCTCAGG
>JAILNW010000410.1 GCA_024691145.1 Lachnospiraceae bacterium | reverse complement strand
AGCGAAGTTCGTTACAACAGACTTGCTAGAAGCAATCGAGAAAGAGCAACTAAGTGATTTACTAAGGCTGAGGAAGATGCTAAGAAGAAATTTGAAGCATCTTCCTCAGCCTTAGTAAATAACTTAGTTGCTCTTTCTGGATTGCTTCTAGCAAGTCTGTTGTAACGAACTTCGCTCATGATGAAATCCTGATAGCTCTCAGTTGGTTCCTTAGAATCTAACTGGAATGGGTTCTTTCCTTCAGCCTCAAGACGTGGATCAAATCTGAATAAGTTCCAGTATCCTGCATCTACAGCTCTCTTCTTAACTTCCTTACCAGCTGCTGCATTGTCTGTGCTTGAATTCTTAGTAGCAAGATACTTCTCAAGAGCTGCCTTAACATTATCTTTCTCAGCAACTTCAAGTAATCTTTCAGCGCTGTCTAATACACGCTTTCTTAAACTACTTAGTCTAACAAATCTATTTTATTCAAGATATATGTTAAAACATTCTTTTCATCTACAACAACTTTAGCCTGGCAAGCCATTCCATTCTTAAGTGTTATTTCTTCTCCATTATCACCTTTTAAAGACATATTTTCACATTTTACCTTTACAAGATAATAAGGATAACCTGTAGTTTGATCAACTGATATGTCCTTTGCTATACTATCTATTACACCATTAAAATATCCATACTCTTTTGATGGATAAGCTGCTATTTCAAACTTAACTTCTTGTCCTTCTTTAATCTTGGCAATATCAGCATTCTCAACGTATATTTCTGCATAATACTTTGATTCCTGTTCAGGATAAATCATACCTAATGTTTTACTCTCCTGTACATATGAACCATTTTTCAGATTTTGTGATGCATAATAGTAACCAGATATATTAGCTCTTATTGTACAATTATTATTCTGAATGTCATAGCTTTTAAGATATGCTTCACATTCATCTACCTTCTCCTGATAAGTTAATATCTCTGATGCAATACTTCCTTTTTCAGTAAGAATAGCTGCCTTTTCTTTCGTCTCTTTATCTTCACCTTTGACTGGTTCTAACTGTAATTTTGCAGAGGCGAGATTTGTTTCCAAAGAAAGAATAGTATCCTTGTACTCTGATATCTGCTGTTCTACAGATGCATTTTTTTGAAGTTCCAAATCTAAAAGTGCTTTTTCTTTTTCAGTAGTGACAGACTCAACTGTTTTTTGTAAATCTTCTTTTTGTTTTTTTAATTCTACTACATCAACACCTTCTTCTTCACTGGCTTTTGCTATCTGAATATCATAATCACTTATTTGATTATTATATGTTGCAATTTGATTGTCATATTGTAAGCTTGTGTAATTATATGTTGCAATATAACTACTTACTATTCCAGAGTAATAACTGTCTGTCTTATCTAAAATATTATTTCTGCTAGCAATACATTGTTTAACCACATTTAATTTTGATATTTTTTCCTTATATTGTTCAATAGTCTTATTAATTGATGTTATGTTTTCCTTATGCAATGCAGCCTGTCCACTTGTATCACTTTCATTTATTGCTATATTGGTAAACAAAAGTTCTCTCCTGTTAACAAATTCATCATAATACTGATTATTTCTACATTTATCTAACTCCTGTGTTCCACTATCCAGACTTTTCTCATAAGCTGATAACATCTCAATTCTATCTGTATATATAAAATTGTTGCTCCTGCTATTGCCATTAGAGTATCAATCATAATAGTAAGTGTTGCTCCTGATATAGCATCTCTTACTTTTCCTGCATCATTGAATCTGGATATTATTTCTCCAACTTTTCTTGTTCCAAAGAAATTCATCGGAAGTTCCATTATATGTCTGTAATATCCAAGTAATAATGAAATATCTAATTTTTGACTAAGATATAACAATAAATGTGAGCGGAATGCAACCAGTATTACTTTAAATATACTCAGAATAATTACCCCTATTGACAGTGTCATCAATGTTTTATTAAGCCCATCAGGCAGTACGCTATCAATTAATTCTTTAAAGTAAAATGCCCCCACTATTCCTAGTATTGTATATATCAAAGAAGCAATAAAAATATGCAACAATAATTTTCTCTGTGGTATTAATAAGCGAAAAAAGCGACTAAACAAACCTTTTGTTTTACCGCCTCTCTCAAATGTCTCATTCTTAACTAATAATATAAGAACTCCCGTCCATTGGTACTTTGGTGGTTTTCCATTATTTTGAACTTCCCCAAAGAACTCTTTATGGGATATCTTTATAAGACCTACTGCAGGATCTGCAATAATAACCTTTTTCTTAGTAATCTTATGTATAACCACATAATGTAGTAATTCCCCATCTACAATTACATGTGCTATACAAGGCAAAGGAAATTTTGATAAAAACGCTTCTTTACTTCCCTTTACGCCTTTAGCATCAAATCCTAACTGTTCTGCAGCTTTAATCATGCCATAAACATTTGTACCTTGCTTGTCAGTCCCAGCCACTTCACGAATCTTTGTAATTCCGATTTTGTAGCCGTTCTGTTTACAAATGGTTGCAAGACAAGCTGCACCACAGTCAGTAATATCATGTTGTTTTATACAATAGTATTTCATAGTTTCCCCTCAAAAATCATTATATATTTTACATTTCTAATTTATAATTCTAAACTATATCTAAATATTTGTAATGTATTTTTGTGGGAAAACTATGAAATACTATTTTATAAAACAACAT
>JAILNW010000311.1 GCA_024691145.1 Lachnospiraceae bacterium | reverse complement strand
GTTTCATCTATGATAGAATTAAACTTGTCATAAGTCATCTCGCCTTCAGTAAAATAATTATTAAGCATTGAACTTAATGCTACCTCTTTATTACTAAATCTCTTAAGATGCTCTGTTGTTATATTAACAGGAAGTGCAAATACTTTCTTGACAGAACATGCATCAAGTGCGTTATAATAAGTATCCATATCAAGTTCTTTATCTTTATCAAAGAAAATTGTAACAGGATTCTTCTGGAATAAATTAATATAATTACCATATACAAACACAATAATAATCATAATAAGTGATGTAAGTAACAATGGATTAAATATATCCCAGTGCCTTATAACAAACTGCAGTGATGAACTTATATTATATTTTTCATAATAATAATCTAATTTATTCGAATTTATAAGTTCTGTCACAGTATCTATATGTGATAATTTAAGTGACACAGACAAAAAGTTCTTTGCCCTTGCCATCATATACCCTATGTAAGAACCAACAAACAGCATAACCACATTAAAAGTTACCAGTTTATAAAGGCTCTTCTTTGAAATATTACTTTTACTAACCTTATTGCTCATATTAAAACCACCTTTGATATCATTTGCAGGTTTCATTACTGATATTTTAGCATTATAACTACATAAAAACAACTATAACTAGTTGTTTTTAATGCAATCTTAATCTTCTATTATCTGCTTCTCTTTTCGAATAAATGCAGCCACAATAATCCTGCCTGTATAAATTGTACTGCTGAGACAGCTCAATGGATCTTTTATATCCATTTCTCTTTTTAAAATCAGAATAGAGATACTGCACATCATATATATCGGCTAATTCTTTACCAACTGAATTAAGAACCTGTGCATTTTTATGAGGACTTATAGACAAAGTTGTTGTTACATAATCAAAGCCATTAGCCTTTGCATATTTTACAGACTTTTCCAGTCTTAATCTGTAGCATTTAAAACATCTTTCTCCGCCTTCAGGAACATCTTCTAATCCCTTTGCAATCTCATAAAACTTCTCTGGCTCATACTCCCCAACAACTATATTAACTATGTTATCTCCATACATTTCCTTTACAAGCCTGTAAAGTTCATTTACTCTCTTATCATACTCTTCTTTATATGAAATATTCGGATTATAATAATATAATGTTATATTAAAATAATTCGCCAGGTACTCGATACAATAGCTGCTGCAAGGAGCGCAGCAGCTATGTAAAAGTAAACCTGGTTTTATATTATTCTTTATATTTTCTTCTATTGTCTTATCAAGTATTAACTGATAATTGATTTTTTCCATATTAGTTTGGTGCTCCTTCTTTTAACACACCATTGTTAATTGTATAAATGCCTGGTGTTAAAGTATAATTGCCACCGCCATTATTATCCCAAGTGTCATTGCCATCATTAAAGCAGCATGCTATCTTTCCTACTGAACCGGCTGTAACTGTATATGTATAGTACTGAGTCTCACTATCATACTCCATAGGTACTCCTGGTACTTCTGTCCATTGACCAGCTTCTGTACAATAATGTATATTGCAGTTTGAAAAAGTATTCTTATAATAAATTACAACATCATTAGGACCTGGTGCTGGTTTTTCAGTTGCCTTTGGTGCTTCTGTCTCTTTCTTTTCAGAAACCTTCTCAGTATTATCTGCCTTCTTTGTAGCCTTATCACCATTATTAACATATATAGAATATGACTTTGCACCTACCTTAAATGTCGCTTCTCCGTCACTTCCTATAACAACTGTCTCTGTCTGGTTTCCAGTGATATCATACCAAGTCTCTCCTGCATGGTTTTCGCCAACATTCATAGTTAACTCACCAGCCTGATTATCAGATATAATAGCTGCAAGACCTGAGTTCTTATGTTCATTATCACCCATTCTTGTCCATCCAACAACATCTGCGCCATTAAGATACTCTTTCTGTGTACCATAAGCATAATCTTTTCTTGCTATAAGCATCTTATCTAACTGATCTTTATATGAAGGTATCTGCTGGTTTGATGAACCATAATAATCTGCATAATAAACACATGGTATTCCGCCTTCTCTAGTAAGAATCATACAATATGCAAGAGGTTTGAACCATGGTGCAATTTCAGATGCAAGACTCTGTCCTCTCTGTGTATCATGATTATCAACAAATGTTACAGCCATATCTGGTCTTGAATTAACAAGAGTATTCTGGAATATAGTTGAAAGATTATTAGTTCCATTACTCTTTCCTTCTTTTTCAAAGTTATAGTGAAGAGCAACATCAAATAATGTTGTAGTTTCACCTGTAGCTTTTATATAATTCTCAAGTGTCTTGACATCACCATTCCAGTACTCACCAACTGAGAATAAATCTCTTCCTGTACTTTCCCTTACAGACTTTAACCAGTCTGGGAAGAAGCTGAATGAAATATGCTTGACTGCATCAAGTCTGAATCCATCAAGATCAGCAAACTCAACGTACCATTTACCCCAGCTTTTAAGTTCTTCAACAACTTTCTCATTTTCAAAGTCAACATCTGATCCAAGAAGATAATCATAGTTACCATTTTCCATATTAACGCCCTTATCCCAAGTCTTTCCGTCAAATAAGAAAATTGTATTAGTTCTTGTTTTATCATCCCAGTCAACACCATCGAAACATGTTGCATCCCATTTAAAATCAGAATATGTATTATTACGTCCTGGAAAATTATAAACTGTCCATGAAGTGATATCCACAGAAGTTCCTACTTTCTGATTTCTATTAGAGCCATTAACTCTTGTGGCACTTACTATCTCAGTTGTATCTGCTCCAGTTTTATGATCAAGTACAATATCTGCATATGCTTTGATTCCATTATCATGAAGAGCCTTAATAGCAGCAAGATACTCGTCCTTTGTACCATACTTTGTTCTTACAGTACCCTTCTGATTAAATTCACCTAAATCATATAAATCATATATAGAATAACCTGTATCTTTACTTCCGTCTGCCTTACATGCTGGTGGCATCCATACAGATGTAATACCTACCTCTGCAAGATCTGAAGCGTTACCTTTAAGAAGATTCCACATGGAGCCATCGTTAGGATATGTAAAATCAAAATACTGAATCATAGTTTCATTATTAACAACCTTCTCTTCAGCCACATCCTCTGAAACAGCTTTACTGACTTCTCCATCTGCAATTTCCTTAATATCTTTGTTTTTGCCGCTGTTACAACCCTTTAGGATAAATACAACGATAATCGTTAGAATTACTACCCCTGCAAAAATACATACCTTTTTGTTTTTTTCATTTGCTAAAAATTCCATTAAAATAAATCCTCCTTAATAACTAAACCCCATTGTAAACATAGAATAAACCCATAGCCATGCTACACAATTTTATTGTAACACAAGTTAATACATTTGTAAACATTTAATTAGCGCACAAAAAACCTTACAGTCCTTGTCTGACTGTAAGGTTTCTCTATATATTAATCTCTTAATAAATTAATATGCCGCTCCGCTTGTTATGTTTCCATTGGAAACTGTATATGTCCCTGCTGCTCCAAAATAATAATTTTTGCTGTAGTTATTATCCCAGTTACCATTGCCATCGTTGAAACATGCTGTAAGATTAGTTGCTGTGTTAAGGTCAATAGTTATTACTTTGTAACCATTCTTTCCATTTGTCATGCTGACACCTGGAACGGAAGTCCATGTTCCTCCTCCAATTGAGTAATGGCAATTTGCATTTGACCAGCCTGTGCTGTAATAAATCGTTATTGAATTAGTTTCAACCTTTGCCGGCTCTCCTTTAGTTATCTTTCCGTCCTTTATAGTAAATGTACCTGTCTCTTTTAACTCGTAATCGCTTCCTCCGTTGTTGTCCCAGTTGCCCTTTCCGTCATTGAAGCAGAAGTTAAGTTTTCCAGAAACATTCTTAATAGCTGCCTTCATGTAGCCATTTCCTGCACTCGTCATGTTTATACCAGGAACTGCTGTCCATGCACCACCATTAACTGAATAGTGAATATTTGCATTGCTCCAGCCTGTGTAGTAATAAACAACAACCTCTCCTTCTGTAACATTTCCCATTAATCCATTTACGTCATAGTTTCCATTGTTGTTAAGAACAAATCCTGTTTCTCTTGCTCCCGGTGTCTGATTATTGCCATCACTGAAGATTACATATCCTCCATCAAATGATAAATCATCAATTCTTACTGTATATTTGTTTCCTGAAGAAACTGTCATTGCCACACCTGGCCATGCCTGAACTTCTGAAACCTTGCTGCCATTTTCTTTATAAACATAAGCATATACTGTACTGTTCCAGCTAGAAGGCTTTGTAAATGTTACATTAAGTCCTGATAATGGATCAACCTTTGTAAATGTATATGTCTTAAATGTTGTAGCATCATTATTCTCTGCCTTTACAGTAACTGTAATCTTTGTTCCATATTCACAGCCAGCACCTATCTTAATTGTCTTGCCACTTGTAAACTTGTAATTCTTTCCATCATTGATTGAATATGTTGCTGCTGTTGAATTGCTTGTTGTAAGTTTAAATATAATACCATCTGTTG
>JAILNW010000298.1 GCA_024691145.1 Lachnospiraceae bacterium | reverse complement strand
AGAAGAACAAGTGGTTTCTTTGATATAAGGACTTTAGATGGAACGAAGGTAAACAAAGGCAGCCTGAGTTGTAAAAAGATTAAATTTTTAGAAACATCTCAGGGTTATCTTATAGAAAAAAGAAAGGTAATGACTTAGTTTAAAGTGTGCTCCTCTGTGACTTAGTCACGGGTGTCCGCACTTGACGTGTCAAGGTGATTTATGAATAAGAAAGTATTAGGAACTTTACTGTCAGTTGCAGCAGGAAGTGTTATTCTTGTTTCATGTAAAAAAGATGAGCCGAAGAAAACAGAGGACAAAAGCCCAAAGGTTACGGCAGAAGTGGCTACTGAAGAAAAAAGCATAGAATGGGCGAAAAATGCTGTTTTTTATGAAATATTCGTACGTGCTTTTTATGATAGTGATGGTGATGGAATAGGAGATTTCAGAGGTGTAGCAGAAAAGACAGATTATCTTAAAGAACTCGGGGTAGACGCTGTGTGGCTTATGCCAATGATGGAAACTACTACATATCATGGATATGACGTTGTTGATTATTATAAAACAAATCCTGATTATGGTTCAATGGATGATTTTAAGTATATGCTGGATACTTTGCACCAGAATAATATTAAAGTTGTTATTGATTATGTTGCAAATCATACTTCAAATAAGAATGAGTGGTTTGTAGATGCCATTAATAAGGATAACAGTCCTTATAGAGATTACTATTCTATATATGATGAGATACCTGAACTTCCTAACATGAAGGTACTAAGAAGAGATGCGGATACAGGCAAATTGTTTATTGGATATTTTGATGTTATAATGCCAGACCTTAATTATAAAAATCAGAAAGTAAGGGACGAGATGAAGAAGGTTGCTGACTACTGGCTGGATATTGGTATTGATGGATTCAGACTGGATGGTGCCATGCATATAGATGACGATGACATGGATGTAACTTTTAGCTGGTGGAAAGAATTTACTGAGCATGTAAAGGAAAAGGATGAAAGTGCATTTATTGTAGGTGAAAACTGGAGTGGAAGCTATAAAGTAATAAGCCAGTTTTACAAGACAATGGATTCCTCATTTGATTTTCCTATGTGTAGCATGATTGAGTCACTTGCTGGTGGAAAACCTAATGATGCAATAACAATTATTAATAATGAACTTGCTTCTTACGAGGAATCAGCTTCTGACAGCGATAGTGTTGTAAAAGAATGGGCTATGTCTACAATGATTAATAATCATGATATGGAAAGAATTGCATCAAGATTGTCAGATGATACTAATGCTGCAAAAGTTGCTGCAAATTTATTATTAACTTTCCCAGGAACACCATTTTTATATTATGGAGATGAACTTGGACAGACAGGCAGAGGAACAGATATTTATAAAAGAGAATCATTTGACTGGTATAAAGCTGTTGAGGGAAAAGGTTTTGCATCAAAGTTTGGTGTAGAAGGCACGCCTTTAAGACATGCAATAGCAGATGATGGTATTTCTTATGAAGAAGAAAAAGATGATGAGAACAGTATTTATAACAGATACAGAAATCTCATTAAAATGAGAAAAAATAATAAGGAATTTTTCACAGGAAAATATGAAAGTTTAGGTGTGCATGGAAATGCATTTGCTTATACTATAAGCGGGGATAATGAGGAGTATAAAATAGCAGTGGTACATAATGTTACAACAGAGGAATATGTATTAGGAATTAACAGTGACTGTTATGATCTGTACAATGAAACTGATTTAAGTAAAACGGATGCTTATACAATAAAACCACAGGATATGCTGGTTATTAAGTATACTGGTGAAATGCCACTTTTATTTACAGAACAAGAGGATTAATACATGGGGCAAAGGTTATCATGACTTTTGCCCATATTTTTTGAAAAAGCAGGTAGAGAGATGAAAAAAATAAGAACGTTTGTACTTCCAATAACCATTGTAATGACCGTTATATCAATGATTCTTTTAATTGAAATAATGAGAGATAATTATATAATTGGTCACGATGCTTATGACAAGAGATTACAGTCTGTGGAGGATGCAAAAAATAATAAAATAGTAAAGAAAAAAAAGGCAAAAGAAGAGGTTAAAGAAGAAGCTTTAGACGAAAAAAATATATTGTCAATAATAGCCCATAAGGAAGAATTCAGCAGTGAAGAATATGTTGAGAAACTTCTTAATGCCATGACAATTGAGGAGAAAATAGGACAGATGTTCTTTGTAAGATGCCCGGACAACGGGATTAATGAGGTCTTAGACAGTAATGTTGGAGGTGTATTATTATTTGCCAGGGATTTTGAAAATGAACAGCCAGATACCATAAAAAAGAAAATACAGGATGCACAGGATAATTCTTTAGTACCAATGTTAATTGGAGTTGATGAAGAGGGCGGAACTGTTACAAGAATAAGCCGTTTTACTCAGTATAGAAACGAAAAGTTCAAATCCCCAAGGGAGTTATATGAGTATGGAGGAATAGGTTATCTTATACAGGAAAATTGTGAAAAATGTGAATTGCTTAAAAGTTTAGGAATAAATGTTAACTTTGCTCCTGTGTGTGATGTTTCAGAAGACAGCAGCGACTTTATATATGACAGATCAATTGGTCTTACGCCATATGAAACAGGAATTTATGTATATAATGTTGTATTAAATTACAGATATCATAAGGTTGGAAGTGTTCTTAAGCATTTTCCGGGATATGGCAGTAACAGTGATACACATACAGGAATATCTGTTGATAAAAGAACACTTGAATATCTTGAGGAAAATGATCTTGTTCCTTTTGCATTTGGTATGGAAGCAGGATGTGAGTGTATAATGGTATCGCATAATATTATTAATTGTATGGATGACAGCCTTCCTTCTTCATTATCACTTAAGGTTCATGAATATCTTCGTAATAACATGAATTATGATAATGTAATTATTACAGATGATCTTGCTATGGATGCCATAGTAAAATATGTGGACAGTGAAAAGGTTATGGAGCTTGCAATAAAAGCGGGAAATGACTGCGTTATATCTACTAACTATAAGGAAGAAGCAAAGAAGGTATCGGAACTTGTAGAAAATGGCACTATTAAAGAAGAAACCATTAACAATGCTGTAAGAAGGATTTTAAAATGGAAAATAAGCCTTGAGTTATTATAATGTTGTGAAATGCAATAGTATGTGATGAGTTACATTGAATTAT
>JAILNW010000296.1 GCA_024691145.1 Lachnospiraceae bacterium | reverse complement strand
ATTTTATACGACTTTTTCTTGACATAGTCGTATAAATTTCTTATAATTAAGAAAAGAGGTGATATAATGCTAGATTTTGAACTTATAGAACTAATTCAGACAATTCAATCTATTCGTAGCGAAAGCAATACAATAGAACTTAAAGCCGCCAACAAAGGCTGTCCAAAAGTGAGAGACACATTATCGTCCTTTTCCAATCAATCTGGTGGTGGAGTAATAGTATTTGGTATAGATGAAAACAATAATTATAATGTATGTGGTGTTTATGATGCATCAGAACTGCAAAAAAAAGTTGAAGCACAATGCCAAGAAATGATACCTGTCGTAAGACCTTTGTTTACAGTTGTAAAAGTAAAAGGTGGCATTGTTGTAGCTGCCGAAATACCTGAAATCGATAATGCTGATAAACCTTGTTTTTACAGTGGCGTAGGCAGACTCAAAGGTTCTTATATAAGATCTGGAGATGCCGACAGACTTATGACAGAATATGAAGTTTATAGTTTTGAAGCTTTTAGGAAAAAAATTCAGGATGAACTTAGAAAAGTCGAAAGAGCTAGCTTACTCGACATTCAGACAAATGAATACCGACTGTATCTGGATTTTTTAAAAACTAAAAAAACAAATCTTGCAAATTTGTCCGAAGATAACATTTGTCACCTTCAAGGCTTTTCTACGGATAATTCACCTACACTTGCAGGAATTTTAATGTTTTCGAATTATCCTCAATCATTTTTTCCTCAACTGTGTATTACTGCAGTAGCCATACCTGGAACACACATAAACGAAACAACATCTGTTAATGAAAGATTTACTGATAATGAACGAATAGAAGGTACACTTGTCCAAATGTTAGAAGGTGCACTTCTTTTTGTTAAAAGAAATATGAAAACATCTACCATTATTGATCCAAATACTGGAAAACGAACAGACCGAACACAGTATCCAATTATAGCCATAAGAGAATTAATACTAAATGCACTTATTCACAGAGATTATAGTATATATAGTGACTCAGCACCTATTACCATCAGAATGTATTCTGACCGATTTGAGATAGAGAATCCTGGAGGACTTTATGGTAGAATGACGCTTGATAATCTTGGAAAAATCTCTGCTGATACAAGAAATCCATCCATTGCCAGAGCAATGGAAATTACAGGACATACTGAAAATAGATACAGTGGAATACCCACTATAATAGATAGTATGGAAAACTATAATCTTCCAAAGCCAAAGTTTGAAAGTGACTATGGGGTATTCAGAGCCACTCTTTTTAATAAAACCATTTCACCAATTAATCTGGATGAAATAGAAGAAGAAATACTTGCTTTTTGTAACACACCAAAAAGCAGAACAGATATTGAAATGCACTTTACGGGCAGGATGACTATAGCATATATTATGGATAAATATATCAAGCCATTAACAGAAAAAAAACTACTTGCTCTAACTATACCAAATAAACCAAAAAGCAAATATCAAAAATACTACACAATAAAATAAATAATTTCAGGCTGTAAAATATGAAAACTCATAATTACAGCCTGTATTTTATCTATATAACTCTGTTTTTGATTCATACAAATACCAGTCTCTGAACTCTTCTGACCAGAAAATGTCGGGAAGAATCATTATTGAATCACATTTTTCAGGTACCGCTATTATTGGAAATATCGGACCAATAAATAAACTTTTTGGCAAATGCTCCTTGCATCCCATTACACAACACATTCTTATGTTAATTCTCTCAGGATCTGTTTTCGAATAGTCCTTAGAAAATTTAAACTTTTTATCATTTACAATGTTTAAAGGATCACTAAGATAAGTATAAAAATCCATCTTTTCCCTTGACATTTCATCTGTTATTATTCTAGCCTGTGCTTTATAATTATCCGGAATATCCTCAGCTTTCTCATCCTTATACCTAAACATCTCATTATTTATTTTCTTTAACACTGACAGATGATCCACAATCCTCTCATCTGTAGAATATGTAACCAAAGCAGGACAAACCGCCTTTGATTCTTTACTAAAAAGAAGTTCATTAGCCTGTACAAGACATCCATAATATACCTGTCCATGTTTAAATAGTTTTTCCTGATCCTTATATATTTGTATCAGTTTATCACTACTTGTTAACCACGCCGGTCTTTGCAGTTCCAATCCTCTGATATGTGTATTTCTAAATGTACGTCTCATTAAATCCAAATTATTTCTAAAATTCATAATACACGCCTAGCAAA
>JAILNW010000287.1 GCA_024691145.1 Lachnospiraceae bacterium | reverse complement strand
GACTAGGCTAAATATCCGTAGGTAACTATATATTCTCTCTTAACGTAGTACTAAAAGTACTCAGGCTAGTCAATACCAGGCCAGCAGTCACTGTGTAGTAACTTTCATGCAAGCCCGCGACTTTAGTCGTGGGTTATTGACCAGTACATACTTCTCCATGGAAATGTGCAATACAGATATAGATTTATGGAATAAACTCTAATAAAAAGGCTTCAGATAAGATTTCTCTCTATCTGAAGCTCTTATATTTTTATTCAGTCTGTTCTTCTGTAGTTTCTGCTTCTTCCTGTACTTCTTCAGCTGTTTCTTCTGCATTTTCTTCAACAGTTTCATCAGGATGAGCTTCCTCTTCTGGAACTGGTTCATCTGTATGCATTGAATTAATTAAATCGTCGTAAGAAAGGCTCTTATCTTCAGCTTCCTCAGATTCTTCATCCTTCTTTTCTTCACTATCTTTCTTCTCATCACGATTTTCATTCGTTACTTTTCTTGCAACAACAACAAATCGTCCAAACTCCATGTCCTGCTTCTCATTATTACATGTAGACAATGTAATAAGTTCATCTCCAAACTTAGGTGTAATTCCTGTATCATAGCATTGAAGTTCCTTTACATTGTCTATAAAGTAATCAAATTCTCTTTCATCCTCAGTACCAAAGAAATAATAATACCTGAATACATCTTCGTCATCTTCAAGATATCTCGTACCATAAAATGCTGCAACAATCTCATAATCGCACATAGGCTCATACATTGTTTCAAACTGTATAATTGGATGCTCTTTATAATATTCCTCTGACTTGTACTTTCTTAAGCTTCCGAACTGATGTTGATTCTTCATTGCATGAGCATAAATCATAATATTGTTAGTAGGTTTTTCTAAATCACATTTAACATCTGCAAAAGGTGTGCCCTCTTTGTTATAAGCGCCAGTTACGTCCTTATCAAGGAAATATTCTGGATCATCAGGAGTCTGCATAACAAAATAATCAATGGGCGTTCCTTCAATCTTTATACGTCCAACAAGATAAGGATAATCCGTTTCTCTTGCCATAGCATAAGCTTCTAACATACTTTTTGACTCAGAAGCACTGTCCAAAACAACAACTTCTTTACCGCTTTTTTTTGTTTCCTTATTTTCAGCATACTGAAATGTTGAAAATGATCCTGTTTCCATTCTGGCTCTTAATTCATCTATCCTTGCTTCACTCTTTGCACCTTGAAAATAGTAATTTCCAAGATAGTAAGCACATCCTACGAAAATTCCCAGATTAAGATAAAATAAAATCTGTTGTATATTAACTTTTCTGTGGTAAGAAAATCTTAACATAGCTCTCACCTCAAATCCTCTTTATTCTAATAATAAATCTCCCACCAAGGTCTGTTATCACCAGGTTCTTCTGTTGGCTGTACATCAGGTTCTGGTTCCTGTCCTCCTGGTTCTTCTGTTGGAACAAAATCTTCTGGAGGAGGTACATTCTCCGTTGGCTGTGGTTCAGGCGTTGGTTCGGCCACAGGTTCTGGTTCCTTTGTAGCAACAGGTTCTTTAGTTGGTGCCTTTGTTGGCTTTGGTGTTTTTGTTGGTTCCTTTGTTGGCTCAACAGTTGGAACAGGTTTTGGTGTTGATTCAATAACATCCACAAAATCATCAAGTGAATCAGAATTCTCACTCTTCTCAGATGATTTCTTGGCAACAACAACAAACCTTCCATCATCAACATGTTTTGAATAATCACACGTTGATAAAGTAATAAGCTGGTCTCCAAAACTAGCGGTTACCCCCGTCTTATAATTAGCTATCTTTATAATATTATCAACAAAATCATCAAATTCCTCTGGAACTAATGCATCAAAAAACTTATAGTACTTAAATACATCCGTTTTAGTTGAAGGATATATCTGAGCATAGAACGAAGCTATAACTTCATACTCCATACGTTCCTCGTACATTGACTCAAACTCAATTGTTGGATACTTGTTCCAGTATGATTTGTTCTTATAGTTCTTTAAAGATCCAAACTGTGTAAGGTCCTTCATATTATGAGCATATATCATAAAATTAGCTGTGGGCTTTTTTAAATCACATCTGTAATCCAAAAATGGTGTTCCCCACTTTGAATCCTCTCCATCCTGATCTCTGTATAAATAATACATCGGATCATCTTTAGTCTGCATAACAGGTAAGTCAATTATATCATTATAATTATGAAATCTAAGTCTTCCAACCAAGTTAGGATATTTGTCTCTTATAGATATATATCTGTCCTCCTGTCCTTCTTCAGTTGTTACAGTCTGATCAATAAGATTAGATAAATCATTCTGTTTTCCTTTGACTTTATTACTATTATAATAATAATTTCCAAGATAAATAGCACATGCTGTAAAAGCAACAAGATTAACTGCAAATACAATCTTTGTAATTAACTTTTTATTTATCCCTTTATTTACAGGTTTATTACCATTTATGTCTTCCGTAAATTCTTCCGCTCTGTCATAATTTCCCTGTTCGTTAAAATATTCCTGATTATTATAGTTATTATAATTATCCTTATTATCATAATAACCATTATTATTTAAATTATTGTTTTGTTCAAATCTGTTA
>JAILNW010000284.1 GCA_024691145.1 Lachnospiraceae bacterium | reverse complement strand
TCCATAACTTAATGGAAGAACATAAGGCATATCCTTATCTATCATTGCAATACATGCAGTTTTACATGAGTCTAGTATTCCCATTATTTCTTTCTTATCTGTAACTTCTCTGTCTTTTCTTCTCATAATAATCCTCTATTCATCTTTATTTTCTTGTTTTTTCTCATTATCATTATTATCTTCTTTCTTCATATAGCACCTCCAATGAAGCTAATGAACTTTGTTTCATTATACCAAAATGTAGTTTACTTTTCATTAGTTTTTTAGAATTTGTTTTTAACTTATGGATTATAAAATGAAAATTTGTTATAATGAAAGAGACCAAAAACCTGACACTAGAACCTACTCTGATAAAAGAATAAACGATTTATCTGCCAGAGTAAAAAAAGTTCACAAAGATCAAACTGTAGAGGTGAGATATATGCGATTAATGGAAAAGATTTATGAGTCAATGGAAGAAGGACGTGCTGAAGGACGTGCTGAAGGACGTGCTGAGGGACAAAAACTAAAAAGTCTTGAAATAATTATTAATATGCATAATAATAATTTTTCAAATAACGATATATCTAAAATCACTAATAATGATAGCACTTACATCGAAAAGGCTTGCGAATTTATTAATGAGCATGACACATGTACTGCTGAAGACTTATTAGAATACTTAGATAAAGACCATTAATTAGGAAAGCAACAAAATTATTTTAATTGCTCTAAATAGCAATTAACAATATACATCTTATAATCTTCCAAACTAAATGCTTTTTCAGAAAGTTTCTCTCCATATGTTTCTGCCAGTTCACCATACTTGCATTGTTTTAAAGTATTTAATGCAGGTGTATTGCCTGTTAAGATATTATTTATAAGTGTATCTTGGTCACTTGTTTTCAAATTGCCGATTTTCCATGGTTTGCTTATGTTAGTGAAATTATAATAAACATCGAATTCATTTGAAATATTAAGTGTAATATCATCACCTATCGGAAAATGTGGTGCATTTGAATCATTCTTAAGGATTTCAATACACTCCCTTTCCGTTAATATTTCATTGTAATCCATATATACTGGAATTAAGCTTTCTGGTATATTTTGTTTTCTTATTCTAATTGGATATAATTTTTTATTTTCTCCATCGCATGAACCTTCATGGACAAAAAATTCAAGTGAAGGACATTTAGTATTCTTGATTTCTTTAGCCATTTCATATAATTCAAGTATTTCTTCAATATTTTCTTCATTAATAAAACACTGCCATCTAGGTATAATTCCATTTTCAATTATTTTTTCAGTAGCAGTCATTACTTCTTTGAAGGCACCTTTTCTTCCTATGTATCTGTCCTGTGTAGACTGTAATCCAAAAAGGGTTAACTGAACCTTTTTAACACCTACTGACTTAAGAAATGGAATATATTTATCATCTCTAACTATTCTAAAAAAACTTGCAAGTTCAAAACGATTAGGCACTGTATTCTTTGAGATTTCAATGTCCCTTTCCCAGCGTTCCTTATAATTATCGCAAAAATCAGGCTCTCTAAGCCAGCTATAATAAGCTATTTCATTAAAATATGGAGAAAAATATTCCATAATATATTTGTCAGAATCTTCTGGCATTTTTTTATTTGGCATATGTCCAAGCCAGCAATGAAGACATCTGTTTGGACAGCCATACATATCTACTACTACATTTAACATTATTCTACCTCTTATTCTATAATACAATCACCATTATCAGTAAATTCGTATTTTATTTTTCCTATAACATTGGTGTACAAACTGATTTCCTTACCATCATATCTGTATATTTCATAAGCTCCCGAATAGCTGTCCATTACAATATCCAAGTAATTATCATTCTTATCGAAGTCCATTATTCTGTAGTAATCTCCCGGATAATCTGAATAATTCTGCTGTTTTCTTTCAATAAGATATTCAGCCCCATTGTCTTTTCCTTTATTAATATACATTTTACAGTAGTATTCTCCTGAATCCTCTATTTTTTCAAATGAAATAGTATCAACAATACCATCCTTATTTAAATCAACATTTGCCTCTTTTTCATAATCTGCTTCAAATAAATATTCATTTTCCGAATCTTTAAATCCGAAACCCTCATTATATATTTTCTCACATGATATAAATTCATAGAATTCGTCTGTATCCTCAAATTTTTCATAATTCAAATTTACTGCTTCTGGATTATCTATACATAATACTCCAAATTCATCTGGTCTATAAACAGTTTTTTCAATTCCATCAACGTACTCACTAATATTCTTCATTACTTTCGTAACACATATGTACTTTTCATTTTTTCCAACTTCCAGTGTAGTCAGACCTGGATCTGTAACGTCTAAAATTATCTTAGCAATTAAATATTCTTCATTCTCTTCAAGTATCTCTGCTGAATCTAACTTTCCTTTAATGCCTTTTAAAAAATGCTTATCTCCAACATTTTTATTATAATATAAATCAGCATCTAATTCCCCCAGATTATCTAATGATTCTATTTGCTTTAAATATTTATCATAAGTTTTTTTCATCTTCATCTTATCTGTGTATTTACCTTTACAAGATATCATGCTTATTCCTGCTAAGGATATTATACCTGCAACCATTATACCTTTAAACTTCATATATCTCTTTCTCCTTATTACATTTTTTTTATATTGTTACACAAGTATTCTATATTAAAAATTTGTACAATTTGTGTAACGAAATATAAAAAACAGCCCCAGCACATTTATACTGGAGCCAATATATAATCTCTTTTTTATTTCTTTTCAATTTCTATTTTGCAGTCAGAATAATATGTGGATCTTTGGACTGCTGTATCCAACTTCAGTCCCTCACCGTGAGCACCTACTTCAAGTATCACATTCCTTTCTTGTCCAAAAATTTTAACCGGAACATCTTTAAGTTTTAGCTTAAGGTCCCTGCTTTGCTCCATAACGCCTCTATCAACCTTTTCTTCCTTTACTTCTTTTCCGTCAAATATAGTTTCATTTAATCCATAAACACTGATTGCCTGTTTTTTTGCCATTTCAAAGCATTCATCTGTAATATTAGCATCATAATCTACAACTCTATGAAATGTTGTTGGTATTTTCGCAGTTAACTCATAAATATCTATAGTTCCATCAGGATTTTTTGTAATACATCCATCAAAATAGAAACCACGTTTTCCCTCGAATCTCTGGTCTGTAAAGCATCCTTCGAGACTTCCTTGTAAAGAAGTCTTTTCTGTTGGCTCCGATATACGATTACCTTTAATATTAAAGGATTCAATTACAGTATTATCACTGTATCTTAGTATTACATGTTCTTCACGATCTAATGATGACATAGTATATGGGTCATATTTATTTTCTCCATTTAAAATATTAGTGAAATATTCAGCAGGCTTTAAAAGATCTGTACTTCCAACATCAGCCGGCACTATATCTCCTATAGGTATCTCCCATTCCATTAACTGATAATTATTTGCAAATGCTTGTTTAGAAATTACAAACTGCACATTTGCTGTAATTTCAAAGTCAACTGAATATGATGATGCCCATCGTTTAAATAAATATTTATATTTACCATCAGATGTTTGAATTTCTGCCTTAAAAACGCTTTCCTCACTATCTTCTCTATCTGCAGGATGATATACAAGGTATTCCGCAATTTCCTCATTATACATATTAGCAAGAACTTCGTACATTTCTTCCTGTGTATATTTATCATATTTAAATTTTATATCAGCAGAATCTGGCTTATCAAAATTAGTATAATCTCTTTGAATTATTATTCTTATATCTCCATCTTTTGGATACGAAGAACAGGATACATTAGATGTATTTTCCTTTTTTATTTCTTCATCAATTTTGCTATATCCAACAAAACATTTTGTATGCTTTGGCATTATACACTCACCATAATTACCATAAACTCCAGTATCTGTATATATAAAGCCATTTTCCTCTTTTTCAAAATCTACATACTCTAATGATGAAAACAGAGGATTTTCCTTTATATATTTTTCTGCCTTTTCATATTCAAGATATATCGCTGGTTCGTATTTTAAAATTGCTTTTCCATCTATTATAACATCTGAATGTTCAGTAACTATAGCATCCTTAATTACAGGATCTTTTACCTCCCTTGTTTCCCAGACGAATGGTTTCTCTTCTTCTTTAATTGCTGACTCAGTTGGTTTTAGTTCTTCTGTTAATTTAATATGATTATTGTAAAACTCTTCTTCTGCTGCGGACATAGTTGCCATAACAGGAGATTCTGTTGATGTAATATTATTAGAAGAATCTTTTTTTATAACGCTAGACATTATAGCTATAACTGCTATGGTTCCTGCCAGTGCTCCTGCAAGGAGTTTTTTACTTATTTCTTTACCGGCTATTAAAATGTTTCCTTCTAATAGCCCCTCTAATACTCCTTTATTGCTTAACATTGCTTTATTAAGTTCTGGTGCATTAACTGTTTTACTTTCCTCTTCAAAAACTTTTGCAAGGAATGGCACTCCGACAAATACAAATAATTTGTCCTTTGTTTCCTTTTCTTTTTCTTCCACAGCTGTCTTTATCTTGGCTCTTGCTGTTGCAAGTCTGTTTTTTACAGCTCCTTCTGAACATTCCATCATTTCTGCAATTTCTGCCACTGAATAACTTCCAAAATAATATAATAAAACAGTTTTATATTGAAGTTCTGAAAGTGTCTCCTGCATTATATCAATAAGTATCTTTCTTTTTTCAGCATCTATAATATATTTTTCAGGAAGAACAAGCTCATCTTCTGTCTCGATTGTCTCAGAAAGTATCTCATCCTCCACAGGTGCCGGAACATTCTTTCTTGCCATTTCTTTGCAGACATTTACAGCAATACGCTCAACCCATGATGGAAACTTTGATGGCTCAGAAAGCTGTTTTATATTCTTGTAGGCTTTAATATAAGTATCCTGAATTGCATCATTGGCATCATGCTCATTTCTTAAAAAATGCAAACACACAAAATAAACCCTTTTGTTAGTTGCAGAATACAGTTCCTCAAAAGCATTAGCATCCCCTTG
>JAILNW010000247.1 GCA_024691145.1 Lachnospiraceae bacterium | reverse complement strand
ATTAGTTACATAAAAATTATTAATAATTCTTGTTCCTTATATCACAATACAAGTTTTAAACTAATATATAACTTATATCCTATCTATATCATGATACATATAAATAGCAAATTAAACTAATATTTTAATAACAGTTATAATTGACAAATGAAAGGGTGTATGATATAATACAAATACTCGGTTATGATTAGATCATAACACCCCGAACACGTTGACTCGTTGTTACCAGCAACTAGTCAATGTGTTTTCATTTGTCTCTATAATAATCCATTGGAATCACCATCCTTTACTAACTATTTTTTACTAGTCTTGTTTCACTCTGTACATTGCTGACGCTTCTGTAACCCAATATTTTTTCACTATCTCATTAACTTCCATTCCTATCGTTGCTTCATAAGGAATCATTAATTCTCCGCATAAAGCCTTTGCTTGCCATTCTATGCTACAATATGCCGGAATACTGTCACTTTTCGACATAGTTCTTGTTGAAACAGGTGTATAACCAATATAGAATAATATAACGTGACATATTTCATGGCATATAAAACTTAAAAAAGCACGATTCTTATTATAACAAGCTCCATCATAAACTGTCCGCTTAATTTCTATCACAAAGCCACATTCTGGTCTCTGATAACACCAGGCAAATACATCAGAAGGTAACTCATTATCTTCAACAACAATAAAATCTGTATCTTTAAATATAATACATATCTTTTCAAGGATATCCAAGACTGGAAATGGCTCAGACTCGTTCAATCCAAAAATTGTTCGAACCTGCTTGCTTAATCGTCTAACTGCTATTCTACTAAGAGGTCTCGTCATATAATCCATTACTTATTTCCACTCCTCCTTAAAAGTTCAATAATCTTCTCAGCTGTATCTTCATCAATACCATCAAAAGACCTTGCAAATTGCAATGCAACCTCTCTTTTATAGTTTTCCGAATTACAAAGTCCTAATTTGATTTGATTTCTTGAATTTTCTGCTGCTTTCTTCAATTCAAATATTTGCTTATCATTTAAATTATAATGTTGTGCAATGACATCAAACCATTCGTCAGGAACATTCTTTCTACCATTTTCAACGGCAGACAAAAATGGAGTGGATACACCAAGTAACTTAGCAATATCGCCCATAACTTCGTGATTTTGAACACGATATATTCTCATTAATTCACCAAATTTTGTATAAGCCATCTCAATCCACCTCCTTATATATAATATATATCATTATTTTACATGATTGTCAAGTAATTATTTTAATCTAATTTAGGTTAATTTATTTACTTGATTTTTTTACAATTTTTCTCAACCACACCACATTTTATCTCTTTAGTATAACTATTATCTTAAATCCAAAAGCTGTTCGTATTCAAAATCAGGTTCTTTCTTAAAAAACAGTTTTTCTTTACATTCAGATATATTAAAGACTGATACTGTTACTATCGGTGTTTTGAGAATAATACAACTGCCTATAAATGTTATAAAGCTGTTGTTTTTCAAAAATCAACTATACTGAAAGATTCATATGAGAATATAAATGGACGGGATTTAAAGATTGTTGAACTTGAAATCTTAATGGAAAATTTTAACGGAGCCAGTTAGGCTCCGTTAGTTCTAATTCTTCTTAAAATCTTGACCTTTTCCACCGCCATGTGTTCCCATATCACTTGCTTTATATGCTGAAACATCTACTTTCTGGCTGCTATCCTGCTCATCTGTTTTAGTTGATAATTCATTATTTAACTGCTTTCTTATGCTTGAAGCTCTTAATGAAATAATATTCTTTAATGTGTCATATGCTTTTTCAAACTCATCTGCACTATAAAATGCTGTAGAATCTTTTTCAACATATGGCTTTATCATGTTATAAACTGCTTCAATCTCTTCTGTAAATCTTCCTGATTCAAAGTAATCAGTTATAAGCTTATTATATACCTCATGGTATTTATTAAGATATTCTTCATTAGAAGATATCCACTGCCACATAGGTCTGCTTTCTTCAGATGAACCAGATAAAGGTGTATCTATTCCTGTATTTACCAGAGATGTAGTATCTGAATTTGCTTCAAATCCTCCGAATGAAAGATTATAGTCCCATGGAAGCATTGAAAGTTTTCCATCATTCAGGTAAAGAAAATAATTATGAAGCATGTTTCCTGTATAACTATCATAATTTAATACAAAGTTATGTGCAACAAAGTAACTAATTACCTCATCAACATCTATATAATCTTCAAGATTTTTTCCTTCTGAAAGTCCCTTTAATGCTGCAATTACCTGACTGTTATCCTCATCAGTTACGTCAGTAACAGCATTTTCAAATATGTCTGAATAACTTTCTATCTTATCATCACTATATGCCAAATCTGCTCCATTGGCATTTCCTCCAAATCCGCCTCCTGGCATATTTGGCATCTCCCCTGGGTCAAAATCTCCCTCTGGTCTCTCTGGCATGTTGCCTGGATCAAAACCTTCTGGCATCTCCGGCATATTGCCCGGCTGAAAACCTCCCTCTGGCATCTCCGGCATATTACCCGGTTGAAAACCTCCCTGTGGCATATTACCTGGATTAAAGTCTCCTCTATTATTATCATTGTTATTGCCATTATTATCTTTATTATTTGTATTCTTTTTTTCATTCATATTAGCGAGATTATCTGTCTCAGGTTTATAAAGCTCTCCTTCGCCATCTTCTGTTCTGTTAAGATATGACTCGCTTATATCCTCAACCGCTATATACAATCCCTGTTCATTGCCATTTACAGTAAGCCATACATAACTTACTAATGGTGCATTAACAGATGCTTCCCTGAATATCTGATAACAAATGTAATCTTTCATATATGTTGCATCTGCGTAAATATTATTAAGGTTAAGTTTATTAAGTCCCTGATAAGTCTGTCCTTCAACGTATTTGCCAAAGTTTACTTTAAAACTATATCTGTCGCTGTCGGATGAGGCCACAAATGAAAGGCTTGTATTACCTTTAGTAGAAAATGAAACCTTATTAACAGTCTCTCCATCTATTGTTATGTCAGCTTCATACTTTGTTTTATTCAAAGGATTAGCCTTTAAATCACTCCAGTCATCATCAGATAAAGTAATATCAATATTGTGAACCTTGCTGGTATCAAAAAGTGACTGCTCATAATCACAGGGCTGCACATTCTTAGAATTCTTTGTACTCTTTTTAGAAGACTTTTCTTCTTTATCACTACAAGCAGTTATGGTCACTATCATAGAAAAAATCATTGTAACACTTATTATTCTTTTAAATGCCTTGCTAAACATAATATCTACCTACAACGAACAATTGTATTTATAAATACTATTATATTCAAGAATTGTGTAACAATTATGATTAATTAGTGTATTTTATGAACACCTATTTCCCTTTTTCTGATATTTGTGAGCGTATAGCCTTTGCTCTGTATGTTGTAAGGTCCTTTAACAAATCACAGGCATTGTCAAATTCCTCTGCAGTAACATTTGTTGTTGGATCTTTCTCCACGAATGGTCTTATCATTTTATAAATATCATCTATGTCCTTAGAGCATTTTCCTGATTCAAAATAATCTTTTAAAAGTTCATCATACACTTTATAATACTGCTCCTTATATTTTTTATCTGAAACAATCCATGACCACATAGGACGCATTTGTTCTGCTGAGCCCTTAAGTGGCTCAGTTATGCTTTTCCCAAGTTCACCAGAAGTGTAATTATCCTTATCAACAGAACTTAACTTACCAAAACTATTGTTATAATCCCATGGCAGCATACTTAGTTTTCCATTATTCAAATACAAATAATAATTTCGTATCATTACTCCAGTATAACTATCATAGTTTAAAACAAAATTATGTGCTGCAAAGTAACGGATTACTTCATCTGTGTCTATAAAGTCATTAAGATTATCACCCTGTGCTAATCCCTTTAAATCATTAATTACAGTTAAATTATCCTTTTCAGTAACTGCTGTTACATCATGATTGAATATGCCTGTATAACTATCTATATTATCATCTGTATATACAAGGTCCTCTCCTTTTATATGGTCATTAATGTTCTCCGTTTTTGGTTTATATAGTTTTCCTTCTCCATTAGATGTTCTCTTAAGAAATGATTCTCCTATTTCTTCAATTGCTATATACAAGCCATAATCCTTGCCATTTATAGTAAGCCACACATAACTAAATAAGGGAGCTTTAACACCTGTATTCTTAAATATCTCATAGCTTATATAATCCTTCATGTAAGCCCTATCTCCAAATGCATTGTTAAGATGAAGTTTGTCAAGTCCCTTATATGTCTGTCCATCAACAAACTTTCCAAAATTAACTTTAAAACTATATCTGTTATTTTCTGCAAACTTCAAACTGGAATTTCCCTTTGTTGAAAAGGAAACTCTTTTTATCTTCTCACCATCAATTGTTATATCCGCTTCATACTTTGTTTTATCGAGATAATTTTCTAATAAATCATCCCAGTTTTCCTTGGATATATCTATATTAACAGTATGTACCCTGCTATTATCAAACAAAGTCTGCTCATAGGAATCTTCCTTATTCTGTTGTTTCTCATCATTTTCTTTATTATCTGGAATCTCTGTATGTACGCTGACCTCTTCTTTATTCTTTTCAGAAACTTTCTCACCACAGGCTGCCAAAGATATTGCCGTAGCAAAAATCATAGATAAAATTATACTGCTCTTAAATATTCTCATAAACTACCTCTTTCTAAATTTTTAGCTATAGTTTAACCACAAACTTTTCCTTTGCCACTATATCATTGTTGTGGGTTACAATAATAATGGTTTTCCCCATATCATTTAGTTCGTGAAGAATATCCATTACAATCTTTGTGTTTTTATCATCAAGGGAACCCGTTGGCTCATCTGCGAGAATTAAAGAACATTTCTTAACCATAAGTCTTGCAAGAGCAACCCTTTGTTGTTCTCCACCAGAAAGTTTATATACCTTCTTATCTATTTCCTTATTAAGTCCAACCTTCTTAAGTGCCTCTTCTATAGTAATCTCTGTTCTGTCTGATTTTTTTATCATTTCAAGGTTTTGTCTTACAGTTTTATTCTCAAGTAAAGCAAAATTTTGAAATAAAAAACCAACAGTCTCTTTATAATATAATCTTTTGTTTCTAACATTAATAATGTCAATTCCGTTAACTTCTATAATTCCTGCATCTGGTTTCTCTAGTCCACCAATCATATTCAGAAGAGTTGTTTTTCCACAGCCACTGGCACCGTTAATTATAACAAAACTTTTATCTGGTATATCCAAAGAATATTTATCAAACAAAATCTTCTCATCAAAAGATTTATCTATGTCTTTAATATTAATCATAAGCATCCCCCTTTCAAAACTTTATAAACATTCTCATTTTCAATTTTAATAATATTATAAATCATAATAGCCATTTCTATTAATAACACCAACGTTCCAACAACAAAGCACAAACCTGCTGAATATGTTTTCATAACACCACCAACAATACACAACACAGCCAGTAGTACAATATCTGAAATACCATTAAATACAATTATGCGTTTATTTCTTTCAAACAAACTATATCCAAGTACTTTCTGCAATGATATATCCATAGCATTTAATCTGTACTCCATATTGCTAACAGAAAAAATTACAAATACATCCATAAGTAGTACAATAATACATAAAGAACTTAGAAAACGTATTAATCTTACAATTAAGTTTCTCTGATAATTATAAGCATC
>JAILNW010000239.1 GCA_024691145.1 Lachnospiraceae bacterium | reverse complement strand
TTTTTATATTCTTCTTTTGTATTTTTTTCTTTAGTATTTTCCTGTGCCTCTGTTTTTACACTGCTGTCTGTCTTATTATCAGCATTCTTGCTTTCTGATGCATTTCCGCATCCTGCTAATAGCATGGCACATGCCATAGTTGCAATAACAAATCTTTTCTTCATATAAACTTCCTCCAGTCAATTTAATATATGTTATTATACGTCTGACAAATAAGTTTTAGCCTCGCTGTCAGATGATAGATACACTATACATTAATTGAATGGAGAATTCAATAGACTTTATACTTATTTTACCCATTTTAGAAAATGTTTAGAATTTAAGTTTCACTATTTAAAATAGCAATAACAGCTGCAGTAAAAGCCAGCAGATTAATAAGACAGATGATATTCCAAACATAATTCCTGTAACCAGCCTGCGGATATTGTTTGACCTGTACTCTGTCATATACTGGATTCCACCGTCAATAATCATTGGCAGCATAAATAATGCAAATTTATAATCAGCTATCTTTAGAGGTAACAAAAGAACGACTATAATATTTCCAATAAAAATGCCTGTACATCTTGCACATAAGGGCAATTGATAACCTTTAACAAAAAAACTTCTTTGTGGAAGCTGGTGACATCTGCAATATTTTGAACAAAATTTCATTGATTTAATCCAAATAATATCTGATTTTTTCATTCTTTAAATTTACTCCCACATTCCTCGCAGTACCAGTACCTGACAGTTTTGGTTTCACTGTTTCCACTGTTAAGTCCGCAGATTCCAGTACATAGCGCATCACAGCAGCCATTTTCCGAAGAATTATCCTTTCCATCTACAATTTCTTCTGAAATTAATTCACATTCGTCATTATCACAAACAGGGCAGTTCATAAAGCACCTCTATTAATTCCTTAAAAATATGTCTTCATTATACATGAATGTGTAATTATTTGCATTAGTTTTTTTAATTTGTATTTAATTTAATACTTGTCACATTGTAAAAGTTATGTTATGATTTCAAGTGTTCGAATTCATCTATATTTTTTATCTGATTATTTTGGTAGAAATTACGACGAGGCTCCCAATATTATTAGACTATGAAAAAGATTTTGGATTTTTATGGATTATAAGGTGAATATTTGTTATAATGAAAATAGAATATATAATATTATTGTTACTGATACTACCTGCAAAACAGTAACACATTATCTTTTCACCTTATAGGATGAGAGGAGAAATAATATTGATTAACAACGCAAAAAAGAAAAATGTTCCTTTTAAAGAACTGACACTTAAAAGTGAATTCATGTTTACAGAAGCTTTGAGAGATAAAAATATTTGTAAAGATGTTATTGAAATCACAACAGGATTAACTGTTAAAGAACTGTCATTTCATCACGAGGAACAGGTATATAAGAATTTTAAAGGTTTAAGAGGCATTCAGTTAGATGTAATTGCTGTTGACGACGAGCAGACATTTTACGACTTAGAGATGCAGGATGAAGACAAGGGAGATACCATCAAGCGTTCCCGTTATTATCATGCACTTATTGATACAAAGAATGTTGCATCTGGAATTGATAGTTATAATGCGGTTCCAAAGGTCTATGTAATATTTATTTGTACTTTTGATCCTTTTGATAGGGAATTATGCAGATATACATTCCGTCCTTATTGCGAGGAAGCTAAAGACCTCTCTTTAGAAGACGGTGCCTGCACAATATTTATTAACACAAAAGGAAATAATATATCTGATATGCCAATTGAACTTCAGGAATTCATTGATTATATTGAAAGACCTGACAAAAGAACCTACTCTGATAAAAGAATAAACGATTTATCTGCCAGAGTAAAAAAAGTTCACAAAGATCAAACTGTAGAGGTGAGATATATGCGATTAATGGAAAAAATTTATGAGTCAATGGAAGAAGGACGTGCTGAGGGACGTGCTGAAGGACTTGTTGAAGGGCGTGCTGAAGGACTTGTTGAAGGGCGTGCTGAAGGACTTGTTGAAGGGCGTGCTGAAGGGCGTGCTGAAGGGCGTGCTGAAGGGCGTGCTGAAGGACTTGCTGAAGGACAAAAACTAAAAAGTCTTGAAATAATTATTAATATGCATAATAATAATTTTTCAAATAACGATATATCTAAAATCTCATTATCACAGGTGATTATGAGCTCGTCTGTTCCGTTTTCGTCCACGTCATAGAACAGATAACGGACATCCTTCTTCTTTGACGAGGAAGGCCAGCCCTGTTCCGTAAGCGAGGTCCAAAGCCCC
>JAILNW010000202.1 GCA_024691145.1 Lachnospiraceae bacterium | reverse complement strand
AAAGCAATATAGTAAAAAAAATATGCTTTTTATGGGGTAAGGGGCATTATACCCTTTTTTACTGTTTGCAGATGTGATAATACAAAAAGAAGGACTGTGAAGTCCTAGGAAAATTTATTTTCCTATTTTTTCACAGCCCCTATTATCATTATGTCTAATTATCTATTACATCATGCCCATTCCTGGTGCTCCTGCTGGCATAGGAGGTACATCTTCTTTAATATTAGCAACAACTGACTCTGTTGTAAGTAATGTAGATGCAACGCTGCATGCATTCTGGATAGCGCTTCTTGTAACCTTTGCAGGATCAAGAATACCATTAGCAACCATGTCTACATACTCTTCATTTAATGCATCAAATCCAGTTCCAACTTCTGACTCTTTTACCTTGTTAACAACAACTGAGCCTTCAAGTCCTGCATTAGAAACAATCTTGAATAATGGAGCTTCAAGAGCTTTAAGAATGATATTAGCACCTGTCTTCTCGTCTCCTTCAAGTGTTGCAGCAAGTTTAGCAACTTCCTTAGAAGCATGAACATAAGCTGAACCGCCACCTGCGATGATACCTTCTTCAACTGCTGCTCTTGTAGCTGCAAGTGCATCTTCCATACGAAGTTTATTCTCTTTCATCTCAGTTTCAGTTGCAGCACCAACTCTGATAACTGCTACACCGCCTGCAAGTTTTGCAAGTCTTTCCTGTAATTTTTCTCTGTCGAAATCTGAAGTAGTTTCTTCAATCTGTCCTCTAATCTGAGCAACTCTTGCCTTAATCTCTTCAGCGTCACCTTCACCATCAACAATGATTGTATTTTCTTTTTCAACTCTTACTGACTTACAACGTCCTAACTGATCAAGTGTAGTTTCCTTTAAGTCTAATCCTAACTCATCACAAATTACCTTACCACCAGTTAAAATAGCTATATCTTCAAGCATTGCTTTTCTTCTGTCACCATATCCAGGAGCCTTAACAGCTACTACCTTAAATGTTCCTCTTAACTTGTTAATTACAAGCGTTGTAAGAGCTTCACCATCAACATCCTCTGCAATGATTAATAATTCTTTTCCAGACTGTACAATCTGCTCAAGTACTGGAAGGATTTCCTGAATGTTAGAAATCTTCTTGTCAGTAATAAGAATGTATGGGTTATCAAGGTTAGCTACCATCTTATCCATATCAGTTGCCATGTATGCAGATACATATCCACGGTCAAACTGCATACCTTCAACTAAATCAAGTTCAGTCTTCATAGTCTTAGACTCTTCAATAGTAATAACACCATCGTTAGAAACCTTTTCCATAGCGTCTGCAACTAACTGACCTACAGTCTCATCACCAGCAGAAATAGCAGCTACTTTTGCAATCTGCTCTTTTCCAGTTACTTTAGAACTCATCTTTCCAATAGCCTCTACTGCACAATCAGTAGCTTTCTTCATACCTTTACGAAGAATAATTGGGTTAGCACCTGCTGCAAGGTTCTTCATACCTTCATGAATCATAGCCTGAGCTAAAACTGTAGCTGTTGTAGTACCATCACCAGCAACATCATTAGTCTTAGTAGCAACTTCCTTTACAAGCTGAGCACCCATGTTCTCGAATGCATCCTCAAGTTCAATCTCTTTTGCAATAGTAACACCATCATTTGTAATAAGTGGAGCACCAAAGCTCTTATCTAAAACTACGTTACGTCCCTTAGGTCCAAGTGTAACACTAACTGTATCTGCTAATTTATTAACGCCTGCTTCAAGTGCTGTTCTAGCTTCTGCACCATACTTAATTTCTTTTGCCATAATATCAAATCCTCCAATTTTTCTTTATTCTTATCTAAAATCTTATATTCTGATTAATCTTCAACAATTGCTATAATATCGCTCTGTTTAACTACTATATAGTTTTCATCTCCAAGTTTTACATCTGTTCCTGCATACTTAGAATATATAACCCTGTCTCCTACTTTAACATGCATTGTAACTTCTTTTCCATCAACATTTCCACCAGGTCCAACAGCAATAACGTCTGCATACTGTGGTTTTTCCTGAGACTGTGCAGTTAAAATAATTCCTGACTTTGTAGTCTCCTCTGCCTCTGACTGCTTTAATACAACTTTGTCTGCTAATGGTACTAACTTCATAATAAAATCCTCCTTAAAAAATGCATTTGCATCTATTCCTGCCAATTTTTTCCTCTGTTAGCACTCATCGAAAAAGAGTGCTAATATTTATTTATTATGATATTCATTTTATACAAAATATGCAAATTTATTACATCCGTCATATGTCATTTATATTATATTATCTCTTATTTTCTCATTTATTCTCTCTTTATCTCACTTTTACTAATTAATTTGTTTTCCCAAGGTCACGGGCATAAAAAAATAAATACTGCTGGGCATATCCGCCGTATTCTCCAAACTGTTCTTTAGCAAATTTCTTTATAACCTCTTTGTCAGTATCTTTGCCAAAATATAATTGTTCCATGATACGTTTTATCCACACATCCACAGGGAATGCATCTCGTTTATTAAGACCAAACAGCATTACACAATTTGCCACTTTCATTCCTACGCCAGTAATAGAAGTCAGTACTTTTTCACACTTTATGCAGTCATAATCCACAAACATATCATATTTAATCTCCCCACTAAGCACTTTATCCACAGCATCCTTAAGATATCTTGCCCTGAATCCTGTTTTGAGTGCCTTATAATCTTCCTCTGTAACATTTCTTAGTTCATCTGGCTGTGGAAATGAATAATAGACCTTGCCCCCATAACTTCCAACAGGCTTTCCGTATGCTGTACATAAATCCAGTACAATTTTTTTAATATGTGGAATCTGCTTATTCTGGGAAATAATAAAGGACATCAGTGTTTCAAAAAAATCCTGTTTTAGTATTCTTATTCCGTTTTTCTCTGTTATTGCTTCTTTTAGTTTATCATCTTTACTTAACAGATATGTCTTTATGCTGTTATAATCTGTATCAAGATCAAAGTAATCTCTCCACACATTATTAAATCTCTCCATATCTGTATCATACATAATTATCCTGTTGTCAATCTGCTCTATATGAAGCATA
>JAILNW010000169.1 GCA_024691145.1 Lachnospiraceae bacterium | reverse complement strand
GCCATAATTTATATAAATATCATAATAAAATAGCAAATCTCAAAAAAGCAATATAGTAAAATAAAATATGCTTTTTATGGGGTAAGGGGCATTATACCCTTTTTTACTGTTTGCAGATGTGATAATACAAAAAGAAGGACTGTGAAGTCCTAGGAAAATTTATTTTCCTATTTTTTCACAGCCCCTTTTTATATATTAAAGAATTATTCTATTAACCAATCTTAGCTGTGTTAACTTTTACGCCAGGTCCCATAGTTGTAGTAATAGTTACACTCTTAAGATACTGTCCTTTAGCTGCTGCTGGCTTAGCTTTGATTATTGCACCCATAAGAGCTGAGAAGTTATCATTTAACTGCTCTTCTGAGAAAGAAGCTTTACCTACAGGCACATGGATAATATTAGTTTTATCTAATCTATACTCGATCTTACCTGCTTTAATATCATTAACAGCCTTTGTAACATCCATTGTTACAGTTCCTGCTTTAGGGTTAGGCATTAAGCCCTTTGGTCCAAGTACACGTCCTAAACGACCAACAACACCCATCATATCAGGTGTAGCAACAACTACATCAAAATCAAACCAGTTATCATTCTGAATCTTTGGAATTAACTCGTCTCCACCAACATAATCTGCTCCTGCTGCCTCAGCCTCAGCAACCTTATCACCTTTAGCGAATACAAGTACTCTTACTTTCTTACCAGTTCCGTGAGGAAGAACAACTGCACCACGAACCTGCTGGTCTGCATGACGTCCATCAACACCAAGTCTTATATGAGCTTCAACTGTTTCATCGAATTTTGCAACGGCTGTTTTCTTTACAATGCTAATAGCCTCTGCTGTATCATATGCTTGAGCTTTATCATAAAGCTTTGTAGCTTCTACATATTTCTTGCCTTTTTTCATTCTATTAACCTCCTAGTGGTATTATCGGGGAGCACCCTCCCACATCTTGTTACTTAACTTCGTTCCTGAGTTCTTTTCTTTTTTGCCTTTTTATAATTCTTTAATTAGTCTTCTACAACGATTCCCATACTTCTTGCAGTACCTTCAATCATGCTCATGGCTGCTTCAAGGCTTCCTGCATTAAGGTCAGGCATCTTAAGTTCAGCGATTTTCTTGATCTCTTCTCTCTTAATCTTAGCAACCTTAGTCTTGTTAGGTGTGCCAGATCCTGATTTAATATTAGCAGCTTTCTTTAATAATACTGCTGCTGGTGGAGTCTTAGTGATGAAACTAAAACTTCTATCCTGATATACAGTGATTACAACAGGAATAATCATTCCTTCCTGTCCAGCTGTTCTTGCATTGAACTCTTTTGTAAACTGAACAATATTAACACCATGCTGACCAAGTGCTGGACCTACTGGTGGAGCAGGTGTAGCCTTTGCAGCTGGAATCTGTAACTTAATATATCCTGTGACTTTCTTTGCCATTATAATTTACCTCCTAATTTATTCAACTTATCGAAATACATCAGATTCATCTAAATACAAACACTTCTTAAACCTTCTTAATGTCTGCAAAATCTATCTCTACAGGAGTTTCTCTTCCAAACATGTCAATAGTAATAGTAACAACATGTCTCTGTTCATTAACACTCTGTATAATGCCTGATACATTCTCCCATACGCCGGAAATAACCTCTACAGTATCTCCTACTTCCAAGTCTAACTTAACATTAGAAGCAACTAGTCCCATGCTTACCATCTCTTCGTCTGTCAATGGAACCGGCTTTGATCCTGGACCAACGAAACCAGTAACACCTCTGGTATTACGTACGACATACCATGTATCATCGTTCATAACCATGTTAACAAATACATAGCCTGGGAACATCTTTCTCTGAACCAGCTTTGTAACACCATTCTTAACCTCTGCAACTTCCTGCATAGGAACGGATACTTCAACAATCTGGTCCTGAAGTTTTCTGTTTTCTATAGTTTTTTCAATATTAGCTTTTACCTTGTTCTCATACCCTGAGTATGTATGAACAACATACCAATGAATATCTGACATAATATCACCCTTACTCTTCTAGAAGTTTATTTAAAAAGTAACTCTAAAGCATACTTGATAACATAATCAAGAAGTGCGATTACAACACCAAGTATTGTTGTTGATACTAAAACCGCAATTGATCTCTTTACTACGTCATCTTTAGTTGGCCACATTATCTTTTTAAACTCTGCTTTAAGAGCGCTAAATCCCTTCTTTGTTCCTGTAGCTGAGCTGTTGGTAGTTTCTCCCATTCGTTCACATTCCTTTCTACAAGTGTCTTGTGAATCTCATATCTTCGTACATGGCATAATCATGTACCTAATGATATAACTCTTAGTTTGTAATAATTATTTTGTTTCTTTGTGTAAAGTATGCTTTCTGCAGAATTTACAATACTTCTTAGTTTCCATTCTATCTGGATGTGCTTTTTTCTCCTTAGTCGTATTATAATTACGTTGCTTACAATCTGTACACGCTAGTGTTATCTTTACTCGCACAATTTCCACCTCCGCTTGTTCCATGTGCTATCATGTTAATATTTTTAGGCATAAAAAAAAGACCTCTTTCACTGCCTATCTAATATACCATAATATTAGCTTTTCGTCAATACAGTTTTTAAAAAAAGTCTTCTTTTTATATTTTTATATGTACTCAGTTGGTGCCTTTCCTTCATATTTTTTGAATATTCTGCTAAAATAGTTAGGATCATTAAATCCTGCTTTAAAGCAGACTTCTTTAATTGTATACTGATTTGAACTCATAAATTCCTTTGCTTTATTAACTCTGAAACCATTAAGCCAGTTAACAAAGTTAAAACCTGTCTCATCTTTAAAAAGTTTGCTAAAATACTGCAAAGATACACCTGTAAGAGCCGCCATGTCAGAAAGGGTTATATTTTCACTGTAATGTTCATAGACATAATACATTGCTTTTTTTACTATTTCAGACATATTCTCCATATCATCACTCTGTCCCAGCTTAATAATAAACTGGAATTTTCCAAGAGCCCAGGCATCAAGTTCATCTTTCTTTATCTTCATAATCTCATTAATATATGATAAATGATCAAAACCGGCACATTGTTTTTTTCCATACAGACTTAAACTGTTGATTGTAACAACGAGAAGTTCGATAATCTTATTCTTTCTGTCCCTTTCTTCAAGTCCGCCTATTATCTCAAGTATTTTTGAAAAAATATCTGCAGAATCATTTTTTGCAAGTTCTATGCTCTCAATAAGCTGTCTCTTATGCTGCACATATATTTCATCTGAATATAATCCACTGTTTTTCACTGTTCTGCTGCCCCCTGCAACAGCCTCTTCATATGAAATATACAGTTTTTCCAACTTCTGGATACTTCCTGTACCAATATTTACTTTACATTGCAATTCACTATACAGCCTCTGCTTTAATCTTTCACAGATTCTCTCTATATCACGTCTCTCGTTCTTCTTATGCTCTTCTCCATTAATCCCAACATAAACTATATATTTCCTTAGTAGTTTTGGTCCAATAATAACGCTATACTCTTTTTCATTAAAACAATCAATAATACACTTTGTAAATCCCCTGTCATATGGCTTAATATTATACATATCATCTACAGGCTCTATTCCAAGCCATAAGCCCCTGTCTTTTAGTTCAAGGAGTTCTTTATAGTCTGATATATTTTTACCCGAATTTAAGCCAAATAACACGCTATAAACAAAACTGTCTTTTGCAAGTTCATATATATTATCAAATAACTTTTCCTTTTTTTCTTCCTTGGCAGTATTTTTTCGTCTGTTCTCAACCTTTTTAATTAATCTGTTAGTTGTTTCCACTATGTCATGCTCAGTAACAGGCTCAAGAAGATAATCATCCACCCCAAGTACAACTGCATTTCTTGCAAAATCAAAATAATCATACTTCGATATAAACACCACACATAAATTTGGAAATTCCTCACGTATCATCTGTGCTATATCAATGCCACTTATGTCAGTAAACTCTATAGATAGATAAACAATGTCATACTTATTTTCA
>JAILNW010000167.1 GCA_024691145.1 Lachnospiraceae bacterium | reverse complement strand
ATTTTATCTCTCATAATTTATCCCTTCTAACAATGCCTTCTCATCTGTTTTGCCATTTTCATTAAGAGGTATTTTATCTACTATCTTAATTACTGGTATCATATAAGAAGGCAGATGATTTTCTAAATATGCTTTTATTTCCTTAGAACTTATGTTAATTGAATCCTTAAGTTTAACAAATGCAATAATTCTGTTTATATCTCCGTCTTTATTGGTATTAACTGTAACAACAGACTGGCATATATAGTCTAAACCATTAAGTAAAGATTCTATCTCCCTTAATTCGATTCTATATCCTTTATATTTTATCTGCCTGTCTTTTCTGCCAGCATAATATAACTTACCATTAACTTTATAAGCTAAATCACCAGTAAGATATGAAGGTTTATCCTTAAATCTTATAAATGCACCAGCATTTAATGATTCATCAAGATAACCTTTTCCTACACTGGCTCCTGCAATTAATATTTCGCCAGTTTCATAATCATTCATTAACTCAAGATTATCATTTACAATATAAATATCAACATCTGGTTTTGGCAAACCTAAAGTTATATCAGTATCAGGAGTAACAACTGTACTTGTTACTGCAAATGTACATTCTGTTGGACCATAGCTATTGATTATAACTATATCAGGAAAATGTTCATAAAGTTTTGTAACAGTTTTCTTAGATAGCTTTTCGCCACAAAATAGTATTGTTTTTAATTGTGGCATTAAGTCCATATTAAAACTTTTGTCTAACAAAAGAAGTTCAGCATATGAAGGTGTCATTACAGCAAAAGAAGCGTTACTTTTATGAAGTTCTTTAAAAAGTAATGAGAAGTCCTTCTGTGTATCCTTTTCGATAATATAATGCATGCTTCTTGTAAGAAGCGGCAGGTAAAAATCTGCTACGGACAAGTCAAATGAAAAGTTTGCCTGATTAAGTATAACATCATTATGTACATTAGAAATATCCATAAGCCAGTTCATACAGCTTTTTAAATTGCCATAGGTTATCTGTACACCCTTTGGCTCTCCGGTACTTCCTGAGGTAAATATAATGTAATATACATCATCATCCTGCATATATATATCTGTAATATCAGTATAGCTGTCATTATCAATAAAAGCAGTTATGCTGGCATCAATAATAAGCTTAGGACATGTTTTTTCTATTATGCGTTCTCTTCGCATCTTAGGTATAGATACATCAACTGGTACATAAGTTATCCCAAGAAATGAACATGCCAAGAAGGTGGCTTTCATATAAATGTCTTTATGACCGTAAACAATAACTTTATCCTGTTTATTACAATGTTCCTTAAGATATTCATATATATTACAGGTATATATGTAAAGGTCTTTGTTAGTATAATCCTTTTCACCTATATGATAACAAAGGTCATCAGGATAATTTTTCAAGTTATATAAAATCTTATTAAGCATCAATATTCTCCTCGTATTTGTTCTTTTGGTATAAGATTATAATCATACATTACCTGAGAATGATTATCTAATATAAGTTCTTTTTCTTTTTGTGTTTTGCTTGCTTTATCAGTAATTATTCTGTATACTTTGCTATTTCTATAGAATAAACCATCTGTATCTTTAGCATAATGACTGTCTTCTTCAACAAGATGATACTTATCTGGAAGTTCAACCGTACTTCTTATTTCACCGTAAAGATATACTTCATCAAGCCATATTCTAATCTGAATAGGATATTCTGTTGTATTTTTAAATCTGTAATCAAGGGCTTTGTATGAAATTGATGTGCCTGTACCAAATGGTGCACGTCTTTTTTCATCAGGAAATAATGCATCAGAGTGATGATGCATCTCTGTTACAGTTAAAGGAGTATGAAGTACAAGCCAGTGAATCATATTTGCCATCTGGCACATGCCTCCGCCTACTCCCTTTAAAAGTTTTCTGTTGCTAATCATTAAGCCCTCAAGATAGCCTTTTCTTTTACTGACAGTACCAACAAGATTCCAAAAAGAAAACTCTTCACCTGGATTAATTACTATGCCATCGATTTTCTTTCCACATATCTGAAGATTAACAACCTTGTTTCTCTGTAACTCCATATCTACACCATGAAGTTTTCTTATTAAAACTTTACTATCGCCTTTCCAAATGTATGGAAGGTTTTCTTTGCTCCTACCCTTAGCAAATTTCTTATGAGCCTTAAGATCCTTTAAATCCTTTTTCTTTGCCTCTTTAAATAATGAGATTCTATAGGCAAGCGGCCCGTATTCACAAAATAATTTTCTTCTCATAACCAATATCCCCTATCGTAAATATCCTCAATTTACATTAACCTACATAATATTATAATACTTGCAGAATACAACTTAC
>JAILNW010000079.1 GCA_024691145.1 Lachnospiraceae bacterium | reverse complement strand
TAAATGATTTCTATATAAGAAATATATGTTTTAAAATTACAGATATATACTATAATTGGAAATAAATGGATATGAATTGGAAATAACTGTAAAAAGTAGCAATTTTTTGACAAATGCAACAAAATTTTTAAAAAAAATACTTTCCTTTTTGGTCAAAACTTAGTATAATTAATATGTAGATACATGAGCTAGTATAATTGTAAGGATGAATTCAAGTTTACTTTTAATTATAGGAGGTGCCGCTCAAGGGAGAGTAACTATTTTTTAAGTGGGGTTTCGATCATATCAAATATCAAAATTTAATAAGAAGATGGAGGTCACGCTTATGACAAAAGATTATAATTTATTAGAAACAAGGAGTATAATGTTAGATAATGAGGAGCAGATCACTATAAAGTACTATCTTATTAATGAGACTAGATATGAGGGGACCAGCGAATGTATCGACGGGGCATGTGCATTAAAGGAACAACGTGCATATAATATCTATGGAATCAAGCTTGTAAAAGCATTAAAAGATGCTGATAGCATCCTTGAGGAAGATGAGATCGGCGGTATTACAGATTCGGAAGATGTTGCAGTTAATCTTTTAGAAACACTTGCCAATAATACAATTACACCTGCTGTATTAGGTGAAGTGGTTGATGACTGGGCTACAGAGCATCTTTTTTGGTAATTACTGATTTGTACGAGGGCAAAGAAGTAATACATATCAGGTATTGATTAAATTATTTGGAAAAATTATATATATGGAATATGAGGAATTCCATGGAGACTTAGAATTAAGGGATCTAAGTTGTATTTGAGGATAATTTATAATATTAAAAGGAGATAATTACAACATGGTAGTGGCTTATAAAACAGTTTATGAAGGTAAAACCGCTGAAGTCGTGGAGAAAAAGTCCAGATTTATAGCGAACGTGTATTTTGTAGATTCAGAAGAAGCGGCACTGAACATAATTGAATCTGTAAAGAAAAAATACTGGGATGCCAGACATAACTGTTATGCTTACGTTTTAGGTGAAGATGCCAGGGTTCAAAGATTTAGCGATGATGGAGAACCAAGTCAGACAGCAGGAAAACCTATGCTAGATGTTATTATGGCAGAAGAAATTAGAAACGTATTGGTTGTTGTTACCAGATATTTTGGTGGCACTTTGTTAGGCACAGGAGGTTTGGTACGGGCTTATTCGAAGGCAACTAAGGACGCACTATTATGTAGCACTATAATTGAAAAGATTAGAGCAACTAAGTTAATTATCAAGACAGATTATAACGGTATGGGAAAGATTAATTATATAATTAATCAGTTAGAAGCATATCCGGTGGAGACAAGATATACTGAGTCAGTTGAGATTGAAGTTGTTGTACCGGATTCTATACTTGAAACCTTCAAGAAGAAAGTAATTGAGGCCACTAGCGCCAGGGCAGAGATTGATGGAATGGAGAATGATTACTTTGCAATTCTTGATGGCAAGGTAATTAATGTGTGAGAATATGAATTTATTAAAGATTTAAAGTGGTTATTTTCATAAGGAATGGAAGTAGCCACTTTAAACTTTGTATAATAACGAATTGAGGATAAAACATATGAGAAATATAAGACTAGTTATAGAATATGATGGTTCAAGATACGATGGATGGCAGGTTAACAAGCAGTATGCAAAGAAACCATCTATACAGGAAAAGATTGAAGAAGTTTTAGCTAAGATGTTAGGAAAAGAAACTGAACTTATAGGAGCACTTCGAACTGAATCGGGAGTTCATGCATATGAACAGGTTGCTAATTTTAAAGCAGAAACAGATATGAAGCCATTTGAGATAAAGCATTATCTTAACAGATATCTCCCTATGGATATAGCTGTTTATAGGGTTGATGATGTTCCTGTTGATTTTCATGCTGGATTTAATGCAAAGGGCTTCGTTTATGAATATAAGGTAAGCCTTAGCGAAGTACCTAGTGTGTTTGAAAGAAAGTATTGTTACCATTTATTTAAGAAACCTGATATTGAAAGTATGAAGAAAGCTTCTAAATTTATTTTAGGAAAACAGGATTTTAAGGTATTTTCAGATAATAAAAGAATGAAAAAATCAACTGTAAGGGATATAAGACGAATTGATATATATGCCGATAATAACGAGATGGCAATTACAATAGAAGCTGATGATTTCTGGCCAAATATGGCGAGAATTATTATAGGAACGCTTCTTGATGTTGGAAGCGGAAAGATTAAAGCAGAAGATATAAAAAGTATAATAGATTCAAAAGACAGGGAAAAGGCTGGGGAGATAGCCGAGGCAAAGGGCTTGTTTTTAAGGGAAGTAATGTATCAGTAAGAGAGGATAATAGTAATGGCAGAGAATAATGAGAAGAATATAGTAAGTGAAGAAGATGATGAGGTAAAGATTACAGAACCTAAGAACTATCTGTACAATATAGCAGGAAGTTTCTTTATTGTATGGTTATTGTGGCTTATAAAGGTTTATGCATTTGATGGCATAATAAAAACCATGGGATTGTGGCCACAGTCCATTATTAATTCGTTTTTTAAGTGCATAGTACTTATTCCTATTCCTTTTTATCTTATAAAGAATAAGAAAGTGTGGATATCATGGAAAGAAATGATACATAATAAGATAAATATAAAGACATTTGGCATACTGTTTGCATTTGTAGTATTTAAGTTTTTTCTGGAATTAATGAATAGTGGATTTAGTGAGTCTTTTCATGTGAGCAAGCTTTTAGTAAGCTTTTTGCTTGTTGGAATAACTGAAGAACTGTTATTTAGAGGATGGATATATAACGCATTATTAATAACAGTATCCGATACATTAGCTATTATATTGCAGGGGCTTATGTTTGTTATGCTTCATTTGCCAGGCTATATATATGCAGGAACAGTTTTTAGCGGTGCTGCTTTATCAAATTATGTGGTATATTTTGTACTTGGTGTGGCGTTTGCATGGGCATTTAAGAAAGATAAGTCTATTTGGACACCTATAGCAATTCATATGCTTTGGGATCTTGCAATGTTACTTGTTATGTAATTATTATTGGAGGATTACTATGGATAATAATCTGGATATGCTTTTTGATTTTTTCAGGGAGATTGATAAGGAAAAGCAGATTGGTAGACAGTCATATACAACCCCTGGTATTCGTAAGGAGAATGATTCTGAACATGCCTGGCATATGGCTATTATGACTATACTTTTAGCTGAGTATGCTAATGAGCCTATAGATGTTTTAAAGACAGTTACCATGCTTTTAATTCACGACCTTGTGGAAATAGATGCAGGAGATACATATGCGTATGATGAAGAGGCTAAGAAGACACAGCGTCAAAGGGAAGAAAAGGCAGCAGACAGAATATTTGGCATGCTTCCTTTTGAAAAAGGCAAGATGTTAAGGGAACTTTGGGAAGAATTTGAAGCATGCAGTACACCAGAAGCAAGATTTGCAAGAACTATGGATAATATTCAGCCAATGATGCTTAATGATGCAACAGATGGAAAGGCCTGGAGAGAGCATGGTGTAAGAAGAGAACAAATACTAAAGAGAAATGAGAACACTCACAAGGGGTCTGAAGAACTGTGGCAGTATGTTAAGAAGAATTTTATTGAAAAAAATATAGATAAAGGAAATATATTGTAAATTTGTTACAATATGTGATATAATGTATTTTGAAGTTTAAATGAAAGGAGATAATATCATGGGATTAATCATGGCTATTATTATTGGTGCAATCGCAGGATGGATTGCAGGTATGATTATGAAGAGTGGAGGAGGTTTGTTATATAACATCATTCTCGGCGTTGTAGGTGGATTTGTAGGTGGTTTCGTATTAAAATTTTTTGGACTTGCAAGTGATGGAAGCATTGTAGGAAGCATAGTTTCAGGTGTTATCGGAGCCTGCATTATTATAGCTATTGGAAAAGCAATTAAAAAATAACATTATGATAGCCCATTTTCATATATGAAATATGGGCTATTAAAATATAAGAAAGGCAGATTCTTTTATGGACAAGACTAAGAAAAGAATATCTGAGATAATTCAGATAGGCAATAAAACGGATATACCAAGTGCAGCTTTTGATGTATTTATTGTTATAGTTATTTTTATTAATTTATTTGTTACTCTGGCACTTACATTTGAACAATTAAAACCTTTTGATAAGGGACTTAAAACCCTTGAATTTGTTACCATAATTATTTTCCTTGTGGAGTATATACTTCGTATATGGACTGCAGAGTGTATATATAAAGAAGAAAGCAGAATGAAATCAAAATTAAAATTCCTGTTTTCTTTTTATGGTTTGATTGACTTCTTTACAATTGTTCCATATTTCATACCAAACTTTATGTCTACAGGAGTAACGGCCTTCAGATTATTCAGGGTTATAAGAATATTCAGACTGTTTAAGATAAACGCACAGTATGATGCATTTAATGTTATAGTTGATGTTTTATACGAGAAGAAAAATCAGATTTTTTCTTCAATAGTTATGGTACTTACACTTATGCTTGCTTCCTCATTATGTATGTACGGACTGGAACATGAAGCACAGCCAGATAAATTTGCCAATGCCTTTTCGGGCATATGGTGGTCTATGTCAACACTTCTTACTGTTGGTTATGGTGATATATATCCTATTACAACCCTCGGTAAGTTAATGGCCATTGTTATAGCATTTTTAGGAGTTGGTATGGTAGCTATTCCAACAGGTATTATTTCTGCGGGTTTTGTTGAACGCTATACAAAGGTTAAGTCTATTGCAACTTATGGAGAAGAGAATGGTGTTGATTTTATTATTTCTACAATTAAATCAAACCATCAGTGGTGCCACAAGAATATAAAGGATATTGTTATGCCACCTAACATGGCAATTGCTATTATTGAGAGAGATGAGGACATTATTACTCTTAGTGAAAAGACAATAATAGAAGAAGAGGATAATGTTGTATTAGTAAATAAGAATTTTAATAAATCTGAAGATATGGAGTTAAAGAAAGTTATTATTAAAGAAGAACATGAATGGGCGGATAAGAAGGTAAAGGAACTTAACATATCCCAGAATGAAACCGTTGCTTTAATAAAACGAAAGAACAAAAACTTTGCTCCTGTAAGGGATACAATTAT
>JAILNW010000071.1 GCA_024691145.1 Lachnospiraceae bacterium | reverse complement strand
GATATATCTTTTAAAGAATACTCTGCTACCAGTTTGTTTTTGTCTCTACATAATATTAATCCAATTGAAGGATTGTCTATGTCTGATTTTAATTGTTCATCTACTACAGATAAATAAAAATTCATTTTACCTGCATATTCAGGTATAAACTTCTTCATTTTCAAATCTATAACCACATAACAATGAAGAATTGTATTATAAAACAACAAATCTGGGAAGAATTCATCTTCACCCACTTTTAATAGTTTTTGATGTCCTATATAAGCAAATCCATTTCCCATTTCTAATAAAAAATTTGTTATATGACTAACCAATTCATTCTCGACATCTCTTTCAATCATATCCTCTCGCAATTCTATAAAATCAAATATATATGGATCTTTCATAGTTTGAATTGCTAACTTACTTTGAATATTAGAAAGATTTTTTTCAAAATTCTGAATCTTTTCTGAATTATTTTGACGTTCTATGAGTTTATTAGATATTTGCATCTCTAAAACATCAACAGACCATCCATATTCAGCTGTTTTTGTTCCATACCATAATCGTTCTTCCATACTTTTTAATTTTTCTAATAAAACCACATTGTGTGACCACGTTAATTGATAACATATTCTTTGTAAATATTCTTCATCTCTTATTTCTTTTGCAAATTTTTTCATATATCTAAGATTTCTTTCAGAAAAACCTCGAATCTTAGGATTAGCCAACTTTAATTCTTTTGCCAAATATTCTATAAATTTTGTGCCATATTTATCTTTTTGACATAATTCATTTCCAATATCCCAATATAACTTGATTAGTTCTTCATTTGCTTTAATCATTGTTCTATATTGTGCATTAGCAACTTTCTTTTTTATATCATCTATCAGTTCCTGATATTCATTTTTGATTAGCATATATTCCTCCAAACTATATATTTCCAACAAATATTATGTCTATAATATTGTTCTTTCAATTTTGCAGACAACATCTGCAATTTTTGCTATTTATATATTTACATATCTTTCTTAAATAAACTCATTTACAAAATGTCATATTTATTTCATTATTTTCTGAATCACAAAATTGCAGACAACATCTGCAATTTTCAGATTAAATATTATTATAAACTAAAACAACTGTGTCCTATCTTAATTCAGATAAGACACAGCATCATTATATCATATATTAAAATTTTGTTCCAGTAAGCATCTCGTATGCTTCTTCGTACTTTTCAACAGTTTTTGTTACAACTTCCTCTGGAAGAAGATAATCACTGTCTGGGTTAGCCTTTAACCAGTCTCTTACGAACTGCTTGTCAAATGAAGGCTGTCCCTGTCCTGGTTTATATCCTTCTAATGGCCAGAATCTTGAACTATCTGGTGTAAGCATCTCATCACCAAGAACTACGTTACCATTCTCATCTAAACCAAACTCAAACTTAGTATCAGCAATGATAATTCCTTTGCTAAGAGCATACTCTGCACACTTCTTATATAAAGCTAATGTACATTCCTTAATCTTAGTAGCATACTCTTCGCCCTTGCCAGGATACAACTTCTCTAAAGTTTCTACTGTACCCTCAAATGTTATATGTTCATCATGATCACCAATCTCAGCTTTTGTTGTTGGAGTATAAATTGGTTCAGGTAACTTGTCAGATTCAACAAGTCCTTCAGGTAACTTAATACCACAAACTGTACCATTCTTCTTGTAGCTTTCCCAGCCACTTCCTGTAATGTATCCTCTAACGATACACTCAACAGGCAACATCTCAAGCTTCTTGCACATCATACTGTTTCCATCATACTGTTCCTGATTAAAGAATTCAGGCATATCTTTTACATCTGTTGAAATCATATGATTAGGAACAATATCCTTAGTAAAATCAAACCAGAACTTTGACATCTGAGTAAGAATTGCTCCCTTTTTAGTTACTTTGTTCTTAAGAATTACATCAAATGCTGATATTCTGTCAGTTGCAACTATGATAAGGCTGTCTCCGTTATCATATACCTCACGAACTTTTCCCTCTTTAATAGGACTAAATGTTTTCATATATATACCTCACTTTAATTATTAAAATAATTACTACTAAGATAGTATAATACAAATGTGAGGTATAAATCAATAGTTATTTTTTATATCATTTTTGTTTTTTTTCTTAAGGAAAAATAACTTGCAATTATTGTAATAATTCCCATTATTCCATATACTACAATAGCTCCAAAACAGGTTAATTCCTCACCAAAGTAAGCTAACCCTGGCATAAAGCCTCCTCTTGGTGCCAGATATTCATAATAGCAGAAAAGCAGGCATAAGACAAAAATTGGTATACAATCTACACACAGTGTAATTAAAAACTTCTTTTTATCCTTATTTTTTATAGACTTAACCAACAATACTATTTGTACTATAAACAATGCAATACAGCATATAAGTAAAAATATTCCTTCCATAACATCACCTTCAAATCTTTTTTCGGCATCTTCAGGAAGTATTATTATATATTAGTATTCATCTAGAAAATGATGTTTTACTCCGCCTTTTTTATATGCAATTATGGTGCTAAGATTTACATTCTCAACGCTCTTAAAAATATTGCCCTCTATATATGGATTCTCTTTTTTAAGACTGGCAATAAGTTTCTTTGTTTCTAATCTCTTAGAAGATGTAGTACCATCCTCATGGCATGTACTGCAGGTTTCTGTAAAATGACATGCACACTGTAAAAAACGAAGATTATTATAATCTCTCCATTTGCAAATATCTTCTTCTCTTACAAGATATAGAGGTCTTATTAATTCCATTCCTTCAAAGTTAGTGCTGTGAAGCTTTGGCATCATGGTCTGTATCTGTCCCCCATGAAGCATTCCCATTAAAATAGTTTCAATAACATCATCATAATGGTGACCTAATGCAATCTTATTACAGCCAAGTTCCTTGGCTTTACTATAAAGATATCCTCTTCTCATTCTTGCACAAAGATAACATGGGCTTTTTGTCACATTATCAACAGCATCGAATATATCACTTTCAAAAATAGTTACAGGTATTCCGAGCTTCTTAGCATTGCTTTCAATCAGTGCCCTGTTTTCTTTATTATATCCCGGATCCATAACTAAAAAAGTAAGTTCAAAAGATACCCTTCTATGTCTTTGTATCTCCTGAAAAAGTTTTGCCATCAGCATAGAATCCTTGCCACCTGATATACATACAGCAATACGGTCATTTTCTTT
>JAILNW010000068.1 GCA_024691145.1 Lachnospiraceae bacterium | reverse complement strand
TATATATGAAGTGAAACTATAAAGGAGGAGTAGCATGAAGCAGGTAAATGTATTTATGCTGACTGGAAATGAAGTATTAGCACAGGATATAGTTTCTGCATCGGGAATTTTGCTTATTCCAAAAGGAACTGAGCTAAAATTAGAATATGTAGATAAATTAATCGAACTAAAATATGAGAATATATATATTAAAGATAAATTTGATGAATTAACAACTGAAGAAATTGAAGTAATGAGTGAATGTAAGGAGAAAGTAAAGAATCTTGTAGAAAAATTCTTTTACAGAACTGATTCGAAACTATCTGAATTACAGGAAGTTGCTGAAGATATTATAGCAGATGCTTTTAATACGCCTGAAGTTGTAGTTAATGTAAATAATATAAGACGTAATAGTGAAGATAAATATATGCATAGTGTAAATGTTTGTTCTATTTCTGTTATTATAGCGATAGATATGAAACTTGATAAAAATAAAATCAGGGATATTGCAATTGGGGCATTATTACATGATATAGGATATAGTTATATAAAATCAATGATTGAAACCCAAAACAAGGAAATATCAGAAGAAGCTTTGAAGAAAGAATTGAAAAAACATGTTGTTTATGGATATTCCATGATGGAAAATGAAGACTGGATTTCAAATGTTTCTAAGGATATTATTTTATCGCATCATGAAAGAGTAGATGGCAGTGGATATCCATTTAGAAGAAAAGGTGATGAAATTAAAATTGGCAGCCAGATTGTTGCAGTTGCAGATGTATTTGATAATATTATAAATGGTTCAGACAAAGAAGAGGTAAAGATTTATAATGCAATAGAAAAAATAGTATGTAAATCAGGCATACTTTATAATGAAAAGGTTGTTAATTCATTTCGCAACAATATTGCTGTGTATCCCAATGGTTCAAAGGTCAGAACAAATGAAAATGAAACTGCAATTGTAATAAGACAAAATCATAAGTTTCCAACAAGACCTGTTATTAAAATAATAAGAGATAGCAGCGGAAAACAGATAACAGCAGAAGTAATAAAAGATTTAACAAAGTGTTTGACAACATTTATAGAAAGTACATTGAGCTAAAAATGAAAAGTATATTAAGATGTGGATAAGTGATAACGAAAGATCAGTTATCCACATCTTTTCTTATACTTTTATCCTTTTCGGACGTTTATATCTTGATTTTAGTGAGTAATTATAATATAATGATACAAGAGAATAAAGTAAAATCATGGAAGGATGAGTAAATTGATAGATATAAAATTTTTAAGAGAGAATCCAGATATTGTAAAACAGAATATTAAGAATAAGTTTCAGGATCATAAATTACACCTTGTTGACGAGGTTATAGAGTTAGACATTGAAAGCAGAAAAACACAACAGGAAGCTGATCAGTTAAGAAATAACAGAAAGACTATTTCTAAGCAGATCGGTGGTCTTATGGCTCAGGGAAAGAAGGAAGAAGCTGAAAAACTTAAGGAACAGGTAACAAAGGATGCAGATAGATTAGCAGAACTTGAAGTTAAAGAAAATGAACTTCAGGAGAAAATTAAGAAGATTATGATGTCTATTCCTAATATTATAGATAAGAGTGTACCAATTGGTAAAGATGACAGTGAGAATGTTGAAGTTCAAAGATATGGGGAACCTGTAGTTCCAGATTTTGAGATACCATATCATACTGACATTATGGAGAAGTTTAATGGAATAGATCTTGATAGTGCTAGAAGTGTTGCCGGTAATGGATTTTATTATCTTATGGGAGATATAGCAAGATTACACTCTGCAATTATTTCATATGCAAGAGATTTCATGATAGACAGAGGATTTACATATTGTGTACCTCCTTTTATGATAAGAAGCGATGTTGTTACTGGTGTTATGAGCTTTGAAGAGATGGATGCCATGATGTATAAGATTGAAGGTGAGGATCTTTATCTTATTGGAACAAGTGAACATTCAATGATAGGAAAGTTTATAGATAAAATTGTTAAAGAAGAAGAATTACCATATACCTTAACAAGCTATTCACCATGTTTCAGAAAAGAAAAAGGAGCACATGGTATAGAAGAGAGAGGCGTTTATAGAATTCATCAGTTTGAAAAACAGGAAATGATAGTAGTTTGTAAACCAGAAGACAGCATGATGTGGTTTGATAAGTTATGGCAGAATACAGTAGATTTATTCAGATCACTTGATATTCCTGTAAGAACACTTGAGTGCTGTTCAGGAGATCTTGCGGATCTTAAGGTAAAATCAGTTGATGTTGAAGCATGGTCACCAAGACAGAAGAAGTACTTTGAAGTAGGAAGCTGTTCAAATCTTGGAGATGCCCAGGCAAGAAGACTAAAGATAAGAGTTGTTGGAGAAGGTGGAAAGTATTTTGCACATACACTTAATAATACTGTTGTTGCACCACCTAGAATGCTTATTGCATTTTTAGAGAACAACCTTAATGCAGATGGAACAGTTAATATACCTGAAAAGTTACAACCTTATATGGGTGGAAAAAAAGTAATTAAATAAGTTACTTTTGATTCAGCTGACTATGGAAAGGGGAAAATCTAGTTGCATACTTATCTAAGAGCTATAGGTTTTAGTAGAATAAAAAAGAGAACGGAACTTGATGAGATACTTGGAATTGTTATGACTAATCCAACACTTAAGAATATACATAAGGTAAATGATACAGAAGAATTTGTGGAGATGTTTTGTGATTTTTCTGATTTTTATGGAGTTTGTGTTAGAGGCAGTTATGATGAAAAAGGTTTTTTCCATATGGATCATTATTTTCCATATCTAAATGGATATATTGTAAGCCTTCATGATGAGGTGTCAATAAATAAAAAAGTTGATACTATAGCCTATAGTGGTTTATGTGATGATTTAAGATTTGGAGTATCTATAATATTTTATCTTCAGAATGCAGTGAATTATATTGAGTCATATGCACATGTAAGAGATAATATATTTAATGTTACTTTGGTAGGACTAAGCATTGATGGAAAGATTATTTTGCCTGTAGATAAGTCAAAGAAATCAACTAAGGCAAGGGACAATGAAAAGAATAACAGAAACAGACTTATTGCAGAAGCAAAGCAGGGTAATCAGGAAGCAATCGATAGTCTGACTATTGAAGATATAGATACTTATGCAATGGTTTCAAGAAGAGCCAAGCATGAGGACGTATACTCTATCGTAGACACAACATTTTTTCCATATGGTGCAGAATCAGATAATTATTCTATTATTGGAACCATATTAGGGATTAAACTTATTGAGAATGGATATACTAAGGAGCAGGTTTACATATTGGATATAGAATGTAATGAACTTGCCATAACAGTATGTATTAATAAGGATGATTTATATGGCGAACCAATGGTAGGAGCAAGATTTAAGGGTATAATATGGCTACAAGGATATGTTGAGTTTTAGATTGGAGTTATAATGAAAAGAAAGTTTTTGGTCTGCATAATGGCATTTACTTTATTATGCAGTATGTTTGATACGAAAGAATGTTATGCTGCAGAGTGGCCGGCGGCTCCTGAGATTACATCTGGTGCAGCAATACTTATGGATGTTGATTCCAAAACAATACTTTATGGAAAGGCGGAGAATGAACAGTGTTATCCAGCAAGTATTACGAAGATTATGACAACTATGCTTGCACTTGAGAATTCAAAGCCAGAAGATGTAATTACATTTTCACATGCTGCAATTTATAATATAGACTCAGGAAGTACTCATATTGGTATGAATGAGGGCGAACAGATTAAGATGCAGGATGCATTATATGCTGTTATGCTTGCTTCTGCCAATGAAGTTGCTAATGGAGTTGCAGAAACTGTAGCAGGTTCCAATGAAAAGTTTGCTGAAATGATGAACAATAAAGCAGCTGAATTAGGATGCAAGAATACACATTTTGTAAATCCACATGGATTACAAAATAAAAATCATTACACAACCTGCTATGATATGGCATTAATTAGCAGAGAAGCATTAAAAAATGAGGAATTTAGAAAAATCATTGGAACATCATCATATACAATTGGTGAAACAAATTTAACAAATGAAAAACGTGCTTTTACTAATCATCAGCAGATGTTAAGTGGAAATAAATATCCCCAATACAAATATGAAGGTTGTCTTGGAGGAAAGACAGGTTACACAAGTAGTGCCAATAATACTTTAGTTACATTTGCGGAAAGAAATGGCGTAACCCTTGTTGCAGTTATAATGAAGTCAGATTTTAATTCTCAGTATCAGGATACAATAGCACTTATGGATTATGGATTTAAGAACTTTAAGTCATTTAATATACTTGATAATGAGAAAAGTGATACATTTAAAGATGAGTTGTCTGAATTTAACAAGTATTTTGATGTATCAAAGGATGATTCGGCATGTCTTTACATTGATGATACCAGCACTATTATATTACCTAATGATGCTGAATATCAAAGTGCAAAGAAAGAAGTTAAGTTCTTTGACAATGTTGAATTAAAAGCTGGAGAGAACCGTGTTGGAGAGATAACATATTCGTACTTGGACAGGGTTGTAGGAAAGCATGATATAATACTTAACAAGACAGATAGTAAAGGTCTTCCTACTATAAAAATTTCAGATAAACTAAAAGATTTTAGTTTACTAATATCTGGCAGTGCTGAGGATAGTAAATCGGGAGAAACATCTGCAAACGCAAAGGTACGTTCTAAAGTATATGATTTTATATTAGTATGTTTTTGCTTAATAATTATTTTTGTTGTATTTTTATTCTTTAAGATGTTTATAAAAAAGAAAAGAAGAAAAAGAGCATATAATTTAAGAAGAAGACAATCTAATAGTTTTTGGGGTAATAATGATGATTATTATTATTAAAATAAGTTAATTTTAAAGGCTTCAGAATAAGGTGTTATTCTGAAGCCTTTTTTCTTGTTCTTTTTGCCTTTCTTTTAGCTCTTATAAGCTGCTGGCGGTTTTTCAAAAGTTTGTAACCCTCTTCATTAGTTGAAGATACTGTCTTTATGGCGAAAAGCTTATCATCTTTAGCTTTTTTTACACGAATCTTTCCCTTTAGAAGACCGTGTTCACTGCATTTTGTTATGCAGCTATATGTCTTAACACTGTTACAGAACCAGTTAACCATATATGTTACAGGTCTGTTGCATTTATAACAGTTGATGGTTGTTAATGCTTTATCCTCCATAAGTTCTTCCTTAGAAGAAAACTCCTGTGATACATACTTTGAATATGTGCCAAAATTAGCGAATATAACTTCATCTAAGGACTGAGGATTCTGATAGCAGTCTATAGAATAATAAGTTTTTAAATGATTAAAATCAAGTTTTTTCATTATCTTAGCAGCATATCTTGCATCATAGTAAGCACGATGAAAATGGTCATCTTTTTCTATATTATAATAATCTATTGCATGTTCAAGAGAGAACATATCTTTCTTTCCTATAGTCTGAAGGGAAAAAATCTTCTGTAAATCATAATAAATAACAGGTCCGTTAATCATTCCCTTAACATTGAAATAATCCAGGTTACGCTGAAGTTCCGTTAAGTCCATATTACCCCAGGTACAAAATGTATAATCTTTTCCACACCAATTAAAAAAATCAGTAATAACATCTTTAAATAATCTTTTTGACTTGAATTCTTTATTATCTATATTAACAATATCGTGTATGATAGTATTAATTGTCGGATAAACAACAGGTCTTATTATTTCTGAAAAAGATGATAAGAGATTTAATTTATCATCCAGCTTAACAGCACCGATTTCGATAATTTCAAATGGCAGCTTTTCTATTTTCTTTGTAGAATTCATCTGGGGATGATTCCACTCTAAATCCAAAATTATATAATTCAGACAAGTTCCTCCTTTCATATTTTTATCACATGTACAAGTATACCTTATATAAGAATTAAATTCAAGATTTTAGAAAAAAATAAAAATTTTAGTTGACTAATAAAAAATAATTTGGTAAACTAAAGTAGTAAAGTATTTAAGTGTTAAGACTTGCATTCGTAGCTCAGTAGGATAGAGCGCAAGCCTCCTAAGCCTGAGGCCCCCGGTTCGAATCCGGGCGAGTGCACTAAGATAGAGATTTGTAAGAAGGAGGTCCTGTATGATGTTTAGAAATATATATTATTACTTTTTTAGCTTTAATAATACGATGGAATATTGCATTATGCAGGGTTCAAGGTAGAATCTCATAGTACAGTAGGTCATCGTTTATTGGCGATGACTTTTTTTTATTTAATAAGTAAGGGTGATCAGAATATGAATAAGTTAGAAATTGCAAGGAAAGAAATTAATGAAATAGATAAACAGATGCTGGAACTGTTCTTAAAAAGAATGAAGGCATCAGAGATGGTTGCAGAATTTAAAGGAGAGAGAGGTCTTCCAATATATGATGCAGAACGTGAGAAACAGGTTATTAATAGAAACTGCAGATTAGAAGATAAAGAATTAGAACAGTATTACAGATTATTTTTACAGTCTACTATGGACATTTCTAAAAAATATCAGAGACGACTTCTTAATGGACTTAGAGTAGCTTACAGTGGTGTAGAAGGAGCTTATGCTAATATTGCAGCAAAAAAAATATTTGAAGACAGTAATTATATATCTTATTCATGTTTTGAAAAAGCCTACAGATCAGTTGAAACAGGAGAGTGTGATTTATGTGTTCTTCCCATTGAAAACAGTTATGCAGGTGAAGTTGGACAGGTAATAGATCTGATATATGATGGTACATTATTTATTAACGGAATATATTCTCTAAAAATTTCACATAACCTTTTAGGAATAAAGGGTGCAAAGTTAGAAGATATACGAATGGTAACAAGTCATTCTCAGGCACTTAGCCAGTGCAGACCATATATAGAGGAACACGGATTTGAAACATTAACTGCAACTAACACAGCTGTTGGGGCATTAAAGGTAAAAGAAAAGAATGATAAGTCATTTGCTGCAATTGCCAGTGAAGAAACGGCAAAACTTTATGATCTTTGTATTCTTGATAAGGGAATTAATGAAAGTGATATGAATGCAACAAAGTTTGCAGTACTTTCAAGAACAGAGAATATACCAAAGGCTGATTGTAATTTTATTATATTATTTACAGTTAAGCAGGTTGCAGGTGCTTTATTAAAGGCTATTAATGTTATCAGTAAGTATGGATTTAATATGAAAGCCCTTAGAAGCCGTCCTATGAAGGAACCGGCATGGCAATATTATTTTTACGTAGAAGCTGAAGGAGAGTTAAGCAGTGAAAATGGCAAAGCAATGCTAGAGGAACTTGGAAAACAGTGTGAACGATTAAAGATTGCAGGTCATTACAGTAATGTAATTAATTTAGAGAATAGCATTGACGATGAAGAATAAGGAAGTGATATGATGAGTGAGAATATTATTAAAGTTAATCTTGGAAAAGACAGTTACGATATAGTAGTAAAAAGAGGCTGTTTAAAGGAAGCTAAGGAACTTATTAATCTTAACAGAAAGGTTATGATAGTAACAGATAGTGGTGTTCCAAAGGAGTATGCTGATTATATTGAAAGTGTAAGTAAAACTCCTTTTAAAGTAGTTATAGAACAGGGTGAGCAAAGCAAAAACTTTGATAACTTTAAACTTATTCTTGAAATAATGCTTAATAACAACTTCACAAGAACTGATTGTGTTGTTGCAGTTGGTGGCGGAGTTGTTGGAGATTTATCGGGATTTGTTTCAGCATGTTATATGAGAGGAATTGACTTTTATAATATTCCAACTACAGTATTATCACAGGTTGATTCTTCAGTTGGAGGAAAGACCGCAGTTGATTTTGGACAATATAAAAATATGGTAGGTGCATTTCACCAGCCTAAGAAAGTGCTTATAGATCCAGATGTACTTAAAACACTTGATAAAAGACAGATTAGCAATGGTCTTTCAGAAAGTGTTAAGATGGCCATGACTTTTGACGAAAAATTATTTGCACTTATTGAAAATGAAGATATTGATAAAAATATAGATAATATAATAAAAAGATCAGTTGAACTTAAAAGAGATGTGGTTGAACAGGATGAGAAGGAAGCAGGTCTTAGAAAGGTACTAAACTTTGGACATACAATGGGACATGCAATTGAAACTTCATTAGGATTAAATGAACTGTATCATGGAGAGTGTGTTGCAATAGGTATGATACCTATGTGTAATGATAATATAAAAGAAAGATTAATTAAAGTACTTAAAAAGCTTAATCTTCCTATATCAATTGAAGTTGATAAAGATAAGGTAAAAGAAGCAATTATTCATGATAAGAAGTTTGACGGTGATAATATAACAATTACAAAAGTACCAGAGGTAGGAAGTTATAAGATGGAAAAGATAACAAAAGAAGAACTACTTTCTATGTTAGATAATATTTAAGTATATTGGGAGGAGATTTTGATATATGAAGAATACATTTGGAAACAGTGTATCTGTAACTATATTTGGTGAAAGTCATGGAGATATGATAGGTGTAGTTATAGATGGACTGGCACCTGGGATAACTGTTGATGATGATTTTATAAAAGAACAGTTAGATAAAAGAAGACCAAAGGGCAAGATATCAACTTCAAGATGCGAAGCTGATGAATATAAAATAGTAAGCGGAGTATTTAATGGAAAAACATGTGGTACATCTGTATGTATTATGATTCCAAATACCAATACAAAAAGCAAAGATTATGAAGCAACTCGTATGCTTATGAGACCTTCTCATGCAGATTATACAGCTTCCTGTAAATATCATGGATATGAGGATTACAGAGGTGGCGGACACTTTAGCGGAAGAATAACAGCAGCTCTTGTGGCTGGCGGAGCCATAGCTATAGATATTCTTAGAAAAAAGAATATTTATATAGGTACTCATATTAAAAAATTATATGATATAGAAGACAGAGACTTTAATGATTATAAGGCTGATATAGATAAAGTTAATTCCATGTATTATGGAATATTAGATGATAATATTAAAGATGCCATGCTTAAGAAAGCTGAAGAAATTGCTGATGAAGGAGACAGTATAGGAGGAGTGCTGGAAACTGTTATATGTGGTATGCCTGAAGGTGTTGGTGAGCCTTATTTTGACAGTGTAGAAAGCATATTGTCCCATGCATTATTTTCAGTACCTGCCATAAAGGGTATTGAATTTGGAAAAGGTTTTGACATTTGCAATTATAAGGGAAGCCAGGTAAATGATGAGTTTTATATGGATGAAGGCAAAGTTAAAACAAGAACAAATAATAATGGAGGTATCAATGGAGGCATTACTAATGGCATGCCGGTATTATTCAGATGTGCAGTTAAGCCGACACCATCAATTTATAAAGAGCAGAATACAGTTGATATAAGCAAGATGGAGGATGCAAAGCTTCTTATAAATGGAAGACATGATCCTGCAATTGTACACAGAGCAAGAGTTGTAGTTGACAGTGTTACAGCACTTGCAATATGTGATTTGCTTGTTACAAGATATGGAACTGATTATTTGCTATAGAGAGGATTGATAATATTGGAATATGGGCTTATAGGTGAAAAGTTAGGTCATAGCTTTTCAAAGGTAATTCATAACATGATAGGTGATTATGAATATGAACTTAAAGAAATAGATAAGTCAGATATAGATGCCTTTATGAAGGCAAAGGATTTTAAAGGAATTAATGTTACTATTCCTTACAAGC